>JBGTJM010000451.1:0-1938 GCA_041745115.1 Thermomicrobiales bacterium | reverse complement strand
GCGCGCCGTCGCGTCGTGGCTTTCCAGCGCTCGGTCTACAGAACCAGCGGACCTCAGCGCCGCAACGCAAGACGCGGGCGCATCCGGTTCCAGTCGCTACAGCCAGCCATGGAGTTCCGCATCGCCCATGCTGAATTCAAGAGAAGTGAATGTGTCCGCGACAGGCGAGTTCGGCCCATCAAACCCCGACTGCTTTCTTTGCCGGTGCGAAGAAGTGAAGTTCGAGCAGGTTATCGCAGCAATCGAGTCCGGAGCCACAACCGTGGATGACGTTAAGCGGCGAACGAGAGCGGGCATGGGACTCTGTCAGGGAGTGTTCTGTGCGGCTGAAATCGCACGCTTGATCAGGCTGACCGTCGGACTGCCTCTCTCAACGATTCCGCCGATGACCTTCAGACCTCCTGCGCGAGGAGTGACACTCACGGCACTCGCGAAAAGCAGCGAATAGCAAGCATTGATTCTGTAACTGAATGTTTTTGTCAGGATGATCCGTAAGGGAGTGTTCTCGGTTGCCGTGCTACCATCGCGTTGATGGTTTGGTAGACCAGAAGCATGCAGGCGGGAGAGGCTATGTCCACAGGACGATCCAGATTAACGATCGATTACGCAAACTTGATGGAGAGTGCGGTCGGTCCCGAGCATGGGCTTCGCCAGAAGGACCTTAGCGGCATCTCCGACAACGTGGAGACAGAGGTTCGACGGATCTGGACGGAGCATCAGCATGGCGATCAGAGATGGATAGATCTGCCGGATGATCTGGCACTGGCAAACGAGCTCGACGGGTTTGCGGCTGAGTCGAGAAGCCAGTACCGGGATTTCATATTGATCGGGATAGGCGGATCGTCGCTGGGAGCGATTGCCACGATTCAGGCACTGGCGCACCCTTTCCGAAATCTGCTACCTGAGTCTGAGCGCGTCGGGCCGCGGATGTTTGTTCTTGATAATCCTGATCCGGAAAAAGTGCACGCCACCCTGGCAACGGTTGACCTTAGCCGGACGCTGGTCAATGTGGTGACCAAGAGCGGCCAGACAGCTGAGACTATGGCCAACTTTCTGGTGGTCAAGGATGCCATGGAGCAGGAGCTTGGCCGGGATCGGGCCAGAGCCCAGATCGTTGGAACGACTGATCCTGAGGAAGGTCTGCTGCGGGTGCTGGCCGATCAGGAGGGATATCGCACGTTTCCTGTGCCTCAGGGTGTTGACGGCCGGATGACCGTCCTCAGCTCTGTAGGAATGCTGCCGGCTGCTCTCTGCGGGGTTGATGTGCAGGGAATACTGAGGGGTGCGGCCGCTATGCGCGATGCCACACGCCCCGCGGACATGTTGAAGAATCCCGCCGCGTTTCTTGCAGCTGTAAGTTTTCTTCTGAGCACTGAACGTGGCAAATCGATGCTGGTCACGATGCCTTATGCTGATGCTCTCTTTGGGATAGCGGACTGGTTTCGGCAGCTCTGGGCCGAAAGTCTTGGCAAGCGACTGAGCCTCGACGGCGAGGAGATTTTTGCTGGCCAGACTCCGATAAAGGCGCTGGGGGCGATCGATCAGCACTCTCAGATCCAGCTGTACACCGAAGGCCCGAACGACAAGATGATCTGTCTGATGGCTGTCGGCGACTATCGAGACCAGGTGACATTGACATCGACACCAGCGGATCTCGAGGACCTGGGATACCTCCAGGACGCTGAGCTCGGGGTGTTGCTCGACCGTGAACGGACGGCAACAGCGTGGGCACTAGCGAAAGCTGAGCGTCCCAACATGACTATTCATTTGCCGACAATCGATGCTGGAATGATTGGCGAGTTGTTCTTCATGTATGAGTTCCAGACCGTCGTGGCAGGTGGGCTTTTCGGTGTCAACCCCTTTGGCCAGCCAGGTGTTGAGGCAGGGAAAAACGCGACCTATGCGCTGATGGGCCGGGAGGGGTATGAGGATCTGCGA
>JBGTJM010000450.1:0-4398 GCA_041745115.1 Thermomicrobiales bacterium | reverse complement strand
GCGGCTTATCCAGGCGGCGATCTCAGCGGCATTTGATACGGTTGCCGAAAGGCAGATGAGCTGTACGTGCTCGGGACAGAGGATGATTGCCTCCTCCCATGTGGTGCCGCGTTCTGGATCAGCCAGAAAATGAATTTCATCGAAGATGATGGTCTCGACATCGTCGAGATCCCAGGGAGTCTGGAGCAACATGTTACGGAGGACTTCGGTCGTCATGACCACGATGCGGGCGTCGCGATTTTCGGAGACATCGCCCGTCAGCAAGCCGACCTCGTTGCCGTAGGTCTGCCGCAGATCGCGGAACTTCTGGTTGGAAAGCGCCTTGATTGGCGTGGTGTAGAGCACACGACCGGTACGCTGGAATGCCTTGTACACCCCAAACTCGGCGACAATGGTTTTTCCGGTGCCGGTAGGTGCTGCGACCATGACTGAGGCGTCGCGTATGAGCGTGTCGATGGCGTGGCGCTGAAACTGGTCGAGCGGGAATGGATAGAGCGCGCTGAACTGGTCGATCTGCGCTTCAATTGTCGCGTCAGTGGGATGCACGTCCAACAGATCGACAGATTTGCGGTCTGCAGGTTTGTTGGGGTCTTCTGCTACTTGCGGATCACTCGTTGTTGGTGTCAAGGATCGTGCGGTCGTGTTTGTCTGCAAACAATACGGTCGTGTCCTCACGAACCGGCCACGCTTTGGAGCATACCACGGCTTCGAGCGATGGTTTGCGAAGAACCGTCTGAGGGTCGGGAGAGGATGGAGGGTCGCATGAAGGTTGGCATCAGTGCTCTGGCTGCCTCCCGGTCTCCGGGACATAGGCAGTCTGGAGTCCATCGGTACGCCGTCGAGCTGATCCGGCATCTTCCGGCGGAGCTTGGGGATCACCGCGCGGTCGTGTACGCGGTCGATGGGGCTTTGCCACGAGTGGAGTCTGAGAAAGTCGCGATTCGATCTTCGCGGTGGCCTTTAGATCATCCTGTTGCGCGGCTACCCTGGGAGCATCTGGTTCTGCCCATTAAGGCCAGGCGGGACAAGATCGACCTGTTTCATGGTCTGGCGTTTGGGAGACCTCGGCTGTTGAGCAGTGCAAGTGTGGTGACGATTCACGATCTGGCGTTCCTGCGTTGGCCGGAGCAGGTGCCGGGCAGAAGGAGTGCCTATCTCTCGCGAGCGGTGCGGGATGCCGCGGTTCACGCGAGGCGGCTGATCGCGGTTTCGGAGCATACGAAGCGGGACACGGTCGAGCTGCTGGATGTCGATCCGGATCGTGTGGACGTAACTCCGCTTGGTGTCGCCCCTGCATTCACGAGGTCAAGTGAGGACCAGATCAGGCGTTTTCGCGGCGTGCAGGGTCTTCCGAACCCGTTCGTTCTCGCTGTTGGGAATCTCGAGCCGCGAAAGAATCTCGAGTCGCTGGTGACGGCGTTCGAGGCGATCGCCTCGAACATTCCGCACGACCTTGTGCTTCTGGGTGCCGATGGCTGGAAAACTGGACCGCTACTGAGCATGATTGAGGCCAGCCCGGTTGCAGCGCGGATTCGGCTTGCCGGATTTGTGGCACCGGCATTGCTCTCAGGCTGGTATTCAGCATGTGACGTGTTTGTGCTGCCGTCGCGATATGAAGGGTTCGGCTTGTCGCTGCTGGAGGCGATGGCGTGTGGCGCCCCGTCGATCGCGGCGAATGTTGCGGCTATCCCGGAAGTGGCAGGTGATGCCGCGGTCCTGGTCGAACCCGAGGCCGAACCTCTGGGTGAAGCCCTGGCGGCCCTCATTCACAATGGCCAGCTTAAACTCGATCTGTCTCAACGCGGTCGAACGCGGGCTGGCCAGTTTCGGTGGGAGAGAACCGCTCGGTTGACCGTCGAGACGTACGAAAAGGCTATGCAATGAGTGTTCGAGTCGGCGACATTGGCGAGTTTGGATTGATCGAGAAACTGCAGGCAGCACTCCCTGCCGACGTTTTGACCGGGGGTGGACTGGTTGCTGGGATTGGTGACGACACGGCCGTGTGGACGCCGCCCACGGGAGAGCATCTCCTGCTGACGACTGATGCGATGGTCGAAGGCGTGCATTTCGACTTTGGGTGGACGGACTGGTTCAGTCTTGGCTACAAGGCGCTGGCGGTGAATGTGTCCGATATTGCGTCGATGGGTGGCGTGCCGGCGGTGGCGCTGATCACGCTCGGGTTGCAAGCAGATCGGACTGTCGAGGATCTCGTGGAGTGCTATCGCGGGCTTGGAGCGATGGCGGAGGCGGCTGGGGTGGTGATCGCTGGGGGTGACGTCGTTTCCTCCCCGGCAGCGTTCTCGATTTCGGTCACCCTGATTGGAATGACGGTTGGCGGCAGGTATCTGTCTCGATCGGGCGCGGTCGCGGGCGACGAGATTGCTGTGAGCGGCACGCTTGGCGCTGCTGCTGGTGGACTGAAGCTGGTTCAGTTTCCCGAAGATGAACCGAAACGGTCCGCAGCGACTGCCGGGTTGCTGGTCGAAGCGCTGCTGCGACCGCAGCCCCGGTTCGAGCTAGGACAGCGATTGAACGAACTTGGCGCGACGGCGGCAATGGATCTAAGCGACGGACTGCTGGGAGACCTGCCGAAAATGCTGGTCAACAGCAATGTCGACGCGCTGCTCAGCGAAGATGCGATTCCCTTTCCTGCGTCGTTGCGCGCGCTGTTTCCTGACAACTACCTCGATATGGCGATGCGGGGCGGCGAAGACTTCGAGCTGCTATTCACTGCATCTCCGACCGCGATGCCTGCGATTCGTGAAGCCGCTGAACGTCTCGGACTAAGCGTGACCACGATTGGAACAATTCAGAGCAAGTCTGACGCGAGGCCGACCATGCGCCTGCAAACGGCCACGGGAGTCGTCACTGAGCTTGCCTCTGGTGCGTTCGATCATTTTCGCTAGTTTGCCGGGAGTGCCTCTCGCAATGCCTGAGTGTCTCGCGTAGCTTGCTGGCCGATCAGGCTGAGATCGCTGTTGCAGACGAGGAAGCGACATCCGAGATCGTACCAACCTTTGAAGGAGGCAGCGTCGCGGCTGACCATGCCGCAAGCGACTCCATGACGTGCAGCTGCCTCGGCGACTCCGGCAATGGTCTGAACGAAGCCTGGATCGTCGAACTTGCCGGGAACGCCCATATTGATCGACAGATCCTGGGGTCCGATGCAGACGACGTCCACACCGGGCACCGAAGCGATCTCGTCGGCTCGCTCAGCGCCTTCGGGCGACTCGATCTGAACGACCACCATCGTTTCGGCGTTGCCATATTCGACGGCCTCGCCGGCTGACAGCGGCTCGTACCCGTTGCGAGCCATTCCGCCGGCGCCGCGGCGTCCCAGTGGGGGGTACTTGGCGAACGAGACGACCTGTTCGACCTGTTCCCGGTTATCGACGCGAGGAATCACGACTCCCATGGCGCCGGTGTCGAGCGCTCTGGCGATAGCCGCGTAAGACAGATCGGTCACCCTGATCAATGGAACGATGCCGATGGCGCGTGAGTACTGGACCACGGTCAGGAGGGTCTGCCAGTCGTACATATTGTGCTCAGTGTCGAACCAGAGAAAGTCGTGCCCAGCGTTGGCCAGCACCTTGACCGGACCTACGGAGAAGATTTCCTCAACTATTGGCCCGCTGACCCAACCGCCGTTCTTCAAAGTTTGCTTGACCCGGTTTTCCAACATGTGCCTCTCCTCCAGATGATAGCCGCGGTGCGCTGCGTGCGATTGTGCCAGACAATGCGCGAAGCTGTTGCGTGCGGCGATGCGCCGCCACATGAAAGGACATCGTTACTTTGACTGAGTTGTCTGCCATCGAACAAGGAACGCTCGAGGCGCTTTCAAAGGCTTCGACGGCCACAATTACGACGCAGCTGTTCAACAGAGGACTGCGAAACACCTTTTTGAATGGTGTGCGCCCGCTGAATCCGAGTCACGCGCGATTTGTGGGGGAAGCGGTAACCCTGAGGAGCATTCCAGCCAGGGAAGACATCGATGTGACGGATGTATTTCGGGATCCGAATCATCCACAGCGTCTGGCCATAGAGACCATCGGACCGGGTCAGGTGCTGGTGTTCGAATGCCGTGGAGATCTTCGGGCTGCCAATGCTGGGGGCATTCTGGTTACTCGGGCTCGGGCGCGAGGAGCCGTAGCACTTGTGAGCGATGGAGCGATACGTGACTCTCCGGAAATCGAGCAGATGCCTTTTCCCGTCTTTGTGGCAGGGCGGTCGGCAACTATCAGCCTGGCGGTCCATCATGCTGTCGATATCAATGTGCCCATTGGCTGTGCGGGGGTACCGGTCTATCCAGGCGATATTCTCGTTGGTGATGCGGAGGGTGTGGTGGTAATTCCGCGATATCTCGCTGCTGACGTGGCTCAGCCGGCGGCCGATCAGGAG
>JBGTJM010000449.1:0-9125 GCA_041745115.1 Thermomicrobiales bacterium | reverse complement strand
CCAGAAGAGGTGTTGCCACAGCAGCGGATCGCCTCCCGCGGCCTGTTCGTAGAAGCCCGTCCCGGCGAACCGGTCGAACCCGAGAAGGATCAGGGCAGCGGTGATGGCCGGGAACGCCATCACGATCAGGATCGACACGATAAGTGTCGACCAGGTGAAGATCGGCATCCTCAGCAACGTCATGCCCGGTGCCCGCATGTTGAAATTCGTCACAATGAAGTTGAAAGCCGCCGCCATCGACGCGACGCCGAGAACCTGAAGGCCAATCAACCAGAAGTCCACATTGCGGCCTGGATTCCATGCGGTGGACGTCAACGGCGCGTAGCCATACCACCCCGCGTTGGGTGCAGCATTGAAGAACCACGACATGTTCAGGATGATCGCGCCAGCCAGGAACACCCAGTAACTGAAGGCGTTCAGCCTGGGAAAGGCCACGTCTCTTGCGCCAATTTGCAGCGGCACGATGTAGTTGAAGAATGCCGAGCTCATCGGCATCACTGCCAGAAAGATCATTGTGGTGCCATGCATGGTGAAAAGTTCGTTGTATCGCTGCGCACTAACCACATCGAGATTCGGCTGCGAAAGCTGCGCCCGGATGATGAGCGCCTCCACGCCGCCAAGCAGCAGGAAGAAGAACGCCGACACGCCATACAGCAGACCGATCCGCTTGTGGTCGACCGTCGTCAGCCAGCTCCACAAACCGGTTTCCGGCTTAGTGATGGGCTGAACCACTGCCTGAGGCTGGGCTATTGACGCCATTGTGTGCTCCTACCTGCTCGTAACTGGCGCATTGCGCTCGGAATCTCCTGGTGCGACCTTCGACACGTTCTCCAGCCTAGTCGGGATCAGTCACCTGAACTTGCTCTTCGACATCCGGCTGAACTGGCGTCTCCGGGCAGCCCCCATCTGGCTGCAAACTCTCCAGGTAGCCAACAAGCTCGGCAATCTGATCGTCGCTCAACGTGCCTTCCTGAATCACCGTCTGCATATGGTTCCCGGGCTTAACCGCACCTGGGTTCTGCAGCCATATCGCCATATTTTCCGGTGTGTTCGACAGGGTCCCGGCTGCAATCGTTGTTCGACATCCAAACAGGGTCAGGTTCGGACCGGCTGTTTTGGCACTGCCCGGACCGCCTGTGTCCGTCAGCGCCTGCTGCTCGAGCCCGCTTGACGCCAGATCGGCACTCGTGCCCTCGATGTTGTGGCACGCCAGGCAAAGGCCAAAGGATGTCGGAACTTGCGTCAAATCGCCATCTGGAACGTAGTCCAGAGTTGATGCTGAAGGACCTTCTCTCCACGAGTCGACCCATGCATTGAACTGCTCTTCCGGTTCGATGATGACCTTAAATCGCATCAACGCGTGCGAGTCGCCACAAAACTCAGCACATTGGCCAAAGTAATAGCCAGGACGTTCCGTATCTATCGCCATTCGGTTGACATGACCAGGAATCAGGTCCATCTTTCCGTGCAGTTGAGGCACCCAGAATGAATGGATCACGTTATTCGTAAACAACTCGAACACCACCCGCTTGCCTTGCGGTAGCCGAATTTCGTTGCCAGTTACAACTCCGGCGATTTCATCGGGCTCGGTATAGTGAACTTCCCACCACCACTGTTTCCCATAGACCTGTACCACCATATCAGGATCATTGACTTCATCCGCATGCGCGAAAATCGTTTGAACCGTCGGGATGAAGATCACTAGCAAAATAATCGCCGGTACGATCGTCCAAACGATTTCCAGCGTCTTGTGCCCGTGCATCTGCTCTGGGCGCTCTTCGTCATCGTCCCGTCTGCGGAAGCGCAGAACCGTATAAACGATCCCGACTTGCACGCCGACGAACACGATCAGTGCAAGCCAGAACGTCAGCTTATAAATGTCATGAATGTCATTGGCCTGAGGGGTCGCCGGCGAAACCGTGCTGTATGGGCTTTGCGCTCCCACAACTGATGGCAGCACTGCAGTGACAGCCAGGAGGACGACCATCAAGAGAACGCCGAGTCGAGCTGCTGTCCCCCGCATCCCACGCTGAAATACTCGCTGCATCACGCCTCCTGCGATCCCGCGCCGACCAGGCGACGAACCCACCTCAACTCAAGCAAACGTGGCTGTGCACAACAGAAGTCGAAACGCACAGTGCCCTTGAACCTCAAGATACCTTCACCTGAACTGCCAACGCCCGAGCGCGAAACCGAGGCGCGAGCGAATTATACGACTTGCTGAGTTGGCAAGCCTGCCTGCCAGCTACCATATTTCCGGCGCTATCATCGCACACAACTGCCGTGAGGAATACCCGCCCACACCTGCAGTCATAGAACGTGAATTCCCGTCGCATCGATCGGATCCGTAACGTTTCGCATGATACAATTCGGCGCAACGGTGCCCTTCGGACACATTGCAACCGCTGAGGATTCTACCGCACATTTCATGGGCTTCAGTCTCGTACCCAAACCCCTTCGCAACGGAGTCTTGTGTGCCCCGAATATCAGATTCGACGTCCCCGACCCGCCTCGCTGCCTTCGCTGCAGTAGTCCTGGGAGCGCTCCTGACAGCTGCCGCTCTTCTGGCCGATGTGATCGGCATCGGAGGCGGGGGAGAAGGCATTGGGTGGAAACAGCTCATCGCAGCGATAGTGGGCATCGTCATCGTGTTCATTGGCTTGGCAATGCTCCTTAACGACCGCGGAATCCCAAGCTCAGATTAGGCCTTGCACCTCGCTGGTTCGTATACTCGGGGCCAGCCACCCGACGACGGTCGATCTCGACGGGATCTGCCGGGTTCACGTTTGGCAATGGAACACATGGTTGCGCGACCACTTCTGGATGAGGGGAAATGACAGTCTCAGCACACGAATCGGCGACCGGAATCATCGACGAAGGCGATCAGGTCGCCCAGCGAGCCATTCGACTGGCCCTGAACAACCTCGATATTGCGTTCGATGGACCTATAGACCTCCGTCCACTTCCTTTCGAAGGAACCTGGGGAGCTGCTTCATCCGTGTGCCATGTGATTGCAGGCGATCGCGCCCAACAGGAACTGGCGTTGTCTGGCGAGCTGGATGGGCTCTCCAAAAAAGAGGCCAAACGCCTCACAAGTGAGCGCGCACGCAGCTTGGCGCAGACTCTCGCTGAGGACGTTGCCTCCCAACTTCTCGCGACGAAACAGTTCTCGACCGTTGAGGCGGCCAACGGATTCATCAACCTGACCTTTGATTCGAATACCGTCGCATCCCGATTGATCGAAGAGATTCGTGTCCAGGGCGGTGACTACGGTCAGGGCATTCCACAAATCCAGCGGGTGATGGTTGAGCATTCTCAGCCCAACACCCACAAGGTCTTTCATGTCGGTCATCTGCGAAACACCGTCCTTGGAATCGCAATCAGCAACATCCTCGCCAAAGCTGGCTACCCGGTGACGCAGGCCACGTATCCCGGTGATATCGGGATGCATGTGATCAAAGCGCTCTGGTGTTATCAGCGCTTTCACCTCGGCAAGGAACCCGACGATGCCGCCCTGCGTGGTCGCTGGATGGCCCAGGTCTACGCCGAATCGGACGCGAGGCTCGAGCTCCGCAAGGAGGTCTTCACGTTCCTGAACCTGCTCATCAGAGAAGATCAGAACCTGAGCACCGGAATCGACCGCTTGCTGAAGGACCTCTGGCGAGAAGGAGGAGACAACGAGGACATTGCCTACCTGATGGGTCGATTCGCCAATGGCGCTGAGCTCAAGGAAGAGAGTCTGCAGGACAGCGAAACGATTCCCCGGTTCTGGCCCGTCCTCGGAAGCTACCTGCTCGGCGCCGCGGAATTGAACGTCGAGTTGGAGCCGCTGAATTCGGCAAATGGTCATGCCGAGCCGTCGACAACTCCGCAGGACCGGTACGAGATATGGAAGGATCTCGACGAGCGCTTCGAGTGGTGGACTGATGTGCCCATATGGCGAGAGGAGGTTCGGGCGGCGTTTCAGAAGTGGGAAGAAAAAGATCCCGACTTTGTTGCTCTCTGGAACGAAACCCGCGAGTGGAGCCTTCAGGACTTCCGCCGCATTTTCGAGGAGCTCGGAGCTACCTTCGATGCCTGGTTCTTCGAAAGCGAGGTCGATGAAGAGGGCAAGGTCATCGTCCAGCAGCTTCTCGAGCAGGGAATCGCCGAAAAATCCGACGGCGCCGTTGTGGTTCGGATCGATGCCAGGCTCGGCCTTGAGGACGAGGTCTACCGCACACTTCCTATCCTCAGATCGGATGGCACATCTCTCTATTCCACCAAAGACCTTGCTCTGACGAAGAGGAAGTTTGAAGACTACGGTATCGATCGAGCAGTTTGGGTTGTGGACGTGCGCCAATCGCTCTATTTCAGGCAGATTTTCAAGATTCTCGAACTGTGGGGGTTCGAACAGGCAAAAGACAGCTACCACCTGCCGTACGAGATTGTGGTTCTGCCCGAAGGCGTGATTTCTTCGCGCAAGGGACGCGCTCCGCTTTACGATGATGTGCGCGATCAGGTAATCAACCGAGCCCGGGAGATCATCGCCGAAAAGAACGCCGGGCTGAGCGCGGAAGTCAGGGAGCGAACTGCCTGGCAGATCGGTATCGGATCACTCAAGTACGCCATGCTGGCGCGGGACAACAACAAGGTCGTTGTCTTTGACATCGATGAGGCCCTCTCATTCGATGGCCACTCCGCACCATACATCCAGTACGCACATGCCCGCGCTTGCAGGATTCTGGAGAACGCGGAATGGGACCCGCTGGAAGATCCCCCGAAAAACCTGGGGCGGCTTGAATTTGGTCGGATCACTCCCGAAGAACTTGGATTGCTCCAGCTTCTCGCGCAGTATCCGGAGGAGATTCGCCGCGCCGCGGATCAGTACCGCCCACTTCTGATTGCCAACTACGCGTTTGATCTTGCCAAGCGGTTCAACGACTTTTACCACGCTTGCCCTGTGCTTCAATCAGAAGAACCGGTTCGAACGGCACGGCTGGCGCTTGTGGACGCGACGCGGATCACACTGGCAAATGCTCTGGCAGTACTCGGAATCGACGCTCCGACAGCGATGTAGCAACTGGCGTCGGATAGTTCAGTATGGTTGTGATAGCATCGTGAAAACGCTCCGGCAACCAGACAGCCCCAAAGGAGGAACTGCAGATGAAGATCACCAGGATTCTGCTGGGACTGCTGCTCTTGCGGAGACGCACGCTGCCAGGCTTGCTATTCTGGGTCTTTCGGCTGGGTCTTTGGTCGATCGTATTGTCGGCTGCAGTTCGGGTCGTCCGAAACCGGCTTGGTATCAGCAGCCCAGCCTCATTCCCGGCCCATCAATCGGGGTGGACAATGCCAGCTGCGGATGCAACCCGGTCCACCGAAACCGTCTCGCGTTTTGCCAGTGAAGAAGTGAATATCGGCACCATAATGCAGCAGCCGGATGAGCTTCAGCAAGACGAATCCACATCTACCGAAACGCCTCTCTACGAGACGAAGATCGTCCCCCCGAACGATGACGAGACTGCCGGATCGCCCTTCGAACCTGATCCGGATTTCCAGCCACGCTGGGTCAAGGGCGACGGTTCGTCCGATTGTCCGATCGATTTCCCCATCAAAGCAAAAGCATCGTCGCTGATCTATCACTCACCCGAGTCTCAGCACTTTCTGGTAACAGTTCCAGACGTCTGCTTTGCCTCAATCGAAGACGCTGAGGCTGCCGGCTACCGCGCGCCAAAGCGGTAGTTAGCACCTACATTACCTCGATCCAGTCGCTTTCCCACCTGAGCTCGGGTGGAACAACGCCAGCAACCTCATACGCCAGCCTCGGGATGCCAATATCAGCGATAACAATCTTGCCAACCTGCGCTCGCGCCGCGTCCCTCAACAGGCCAGTCTTCGGCAGCCCGAGCGTCACCGTTGCGGCTGCCGAGATGCACGGATCCGCAATCCCTCCAGTACGTCCATCCAGCCCGGACGGCAGATCGACCGAAAGAACTGGTGCGGCCTGAGCGTTTGCCCATCGAATCAGATCAGCGAACGCCCCTCTGGGATCACCTCTGCCACGAAAGCCAAGCAGCGCATCAATAACGATATCGGGTTGCTCAAAAGTTCGAATGGTCGAGGCAGGGTCATCATGGACCGCTATCCCCAGACGCCTCGCAATGCCCAGCTGGCGCCCCGCAATGGTGTTCTCGTCGATCGCCCCAGTGAGTACGATGTCAACATTAGCGCCCCAGCCCAGGAGATATCGCGCTGCCACAAGACCATCGCCACCGTTACCGCCCGGGCCACACAGCACGGTTACTCGCAGTGGGCGGCCCCGGGGCCACGGCGCATCCTGCCGGATGAACGCTGCAACCGATCTTCCAGCCACCTCCATAACTTGCAGGACGTCGATACCACAAATCTCGAACATCGCTGCGTCCACCCGGGACATCTTATCGGGATCAACTGCAGGGCACGAAGTTCGAACGAGGCGTTGCATGCCGCAAATGATAAGACGCCGCTTTCGCGACGTCCTACCACGACCAGGGAGAGGGCGCTACCCAGTCTCGGTACTCTGATAGCAGACTGTTCCATTCCGACAACTCGCTGCACCGCGCTCAGCGTTGATTGCTCGATATGCGGCTAGCGAATGTCGCCAGGAACACCCTGCTCCAGATTCGGTTGGAAATGAGCAACTGAAACAAGTAACGATGGTCGCATTCCATCCTCACCGTCGCTCTTGCACTACTCAACATGTGCTACGAACAGCATTGTTGAGTTCTGGATCACCTTATCACGTAGCTCCAGATATGTCCAATTTCTGTGTGGGTCAGTGGCGACGCGCATCGCAGGTCACTTCCGCAATGCAACCATCACCGCAACCGTGAGAACGAGAAAAACCAGGTTGACACCGGCCAGAATCGCCAGATGTGTTCGTCTGGGTCCTCGTTCGTCGCGGGCCTGCAGAAAGGCAAACGTCATCACCGTGCCGAGAGCCAGCGCAAGCACAATCAGGCTGATCATCTGACTGTACAGCAGGCCAATAAACGGTGCCGCTACTATCGCACCACCGAAGATGCACCCGACAATCCTGCGTCGATCCTCTTCCGGCACACCATCTCGATAGCGCCCCTGCATGAAACATTTCTCCGTTGGCTACTCTGGTCAGCATGGTACGATTTCAAGCACCTTCAGGCCTGCGGGGACTTTCGAATGTTTTGCACGCAGTGCGCATCGCAAAATCCGCCGAAGCTCAATCAATGCCCCAGTTGCGGATCAACAATACGCGACTCGGCACATACCTCTTTGCGCCCAGTGGAGCAGCCCCAGGGCCACCCACCACGTCGATTTGGCACGAGTGGAACCGGTCTGATGGTCGTACCGTTTCTCATTGCGCTCATCGTCGGCAGCTGGTTCCTGTGGCAGTTCTACGAAGATCATCGCCGCGAGTCATCTGCCTACTCACGGGCCGAGCTCGCGCTGAGAAGTGGCGATTTCGTAGGAGCGCTGGACGCGTTCGCTGAAGCCGGAAGCTACAGGGATGCGGCCGAGCGCCGCCTGGCGACCCAGACCGAGCTCGCGCCAGTGCGCACCGCTTACCTCGATGCCCTCGCTTCCCTCGACAACGGTCAGTACGAGGCTGCCATCGACCTGCTGACGCCAATTCATGAGGCCTACCCAGGCTATGAGAACGTCGAGGAGTTGCTCGAATCCTCGCGTTCTGGATTGCTGCACTCGCTCGAACGAGATGTTGAACTTGCCATTGCCCGACGCAACTGGATGGAAGCAGACCATCTGCTCGAGCGCTTGTCGAGCCTCGATCCAGACAACCCGATATATCCTCAGCGGCTACTTGCCCTCAGGTCCGCTCATGCTCCAATTATCTTCGTCCGATCTGGGCACCTGTACCAGATAGGACCAGACCTGGCCGACGAGAAAGTGCTCTTCGACGAATTTCAGATCGCCGCGCCAAGCTGGAGTCCCGACCGACGCAAGATCGCGTTCTATTCCGCTGAGGCCAGCCGGTCCCAAACGGCGTCGCTCTTTGTCCTAGACTATTCGACCGGGGAGGTGACCCTGATCTCCGAACAGGCCTCGCCAGATCCCTTCGTCGCCTGGAAACCAGACAGCACGAGTATCGCCTTCGTTTCGTACGAGATCACCGAAGTCTCCCCGTCTCGGGACCGCACGTACCTGACGATCTACAACCTCGCGAACGGCCAGATTTCCCCGATTCATCCACCGAAACTGGCAGAACCGGCGCCCGGGGTCGTTTTCCTCACCGATGTGACCTCCCCATCCTGGTCTCCAGACGGTGACCAGATCGCCTACATTGCAATCCGGCGTCCAAATGCTCCGGTTGAGGGGATCACGTCCAAGGTATCGTCGGTGCTCATCGCGGATGTCAACACTGGCATGTCCAAAGACATATCTGAACGCCTGCTGCCAGCAGTTGCCGCAGTGGCCTGGTCGCCGACATCTGCCATGCTGCTTGCCTGGGAAGCGCAGGGCGGCACGGTCTGGTTCGAGAGCAGCGAAACCGCAATCCACCTCATCGATTTGACGAACGCATCAATCGAAAGACTGACCCTGAGAACTGAGGTCACTGGTCGCCCAGTTTGGGCTCCAGATGGAGAAAAGTTCGCGGTAGTCATGGGCTCGAATTTCGTACGCATTCGCTGGCTGCCTGGCAAGCGAGAGTTCAACACCTCGGTCGAGATTGACGTCAGCGGGCATCTAACCTGGTCACCAGATGGCAATGACGTTATCGCAGTCTCAAGCGACTCATCAAAGCCATCGATGGTGATCTCTATCGACTCCACCGGCTTCGACCAGAGAACGCTGCCAATCGCGTTCGACGGAAACTGGCCGAACGTTGGTCTGCACTGGGGACCCCGAACGCCTCCAGCAGCCTTTTCCTCAGAGTCAGACGTTGAATCGCAGCCCACTTCCTGAAAGTCGTCCTACGATCAGTCGTGTGACATACTGCGGCAAATGATCGTGATCATGCTCGGTGCCAATCAGGCAAACCTGATCACGGTTATCCATGTTTTGTGCCTGTCGAAATGGAGGCCAGGCTTCAACTGATGGCTGGTAGGCAAGGGAGAAGGGCATGCAGCGACTAAAGGCGAATGCGGACGAACTCAAACCCTGGAACA
>JBGTJM010000448.1:0-2571 GCA_041745115.1 Thermomicrobiales bacterium | reverse complement strand
GAACCCCGGTCCCCGGAAGTAGAAGTCATTGATCGAAATCGACTTCTGAACCACGGAGCCATTGATGCGCGTTGGGTGCACGGCCATCAGCACAGCGTTGTTGTGTGCCATGTAGTTCCGGCCGACCTGTCCAGATCTGTTTGCAAGACCGGCAGGATGCGTCGACGTTGCAGACCGAAGCAGGAGCGTCGCAGAGTTCACCGCCCCGCACGCAACAACAACCGTGCCCGCGTTCAACGTCTCAACAGCGCCGTTTCGCTCCAGCTCGACACCGGTCACCTTCCTTCCTGGACCGTCTGTCAACAGTCGGCGAGCCGTTGCCCCTGTCCACAGCTCGATATGCGGATCATCGAGAGCCATATCCACCCCGCAACCTTCGGCGTCCGCTTTTGCCCCGACCTTGCATGGGAACGCATCACAGGTTCGACACCTGATACACCGTCCACCAAGGAAATACTCCAATCCAAGCGGCAACGAATAGGGGTGAAGCCCCAGGTTCTCCAGGCTATCACCAAGATCGCGCATATACGGATCATGCGGAACTGGCGGAAAGGGATATGGAGTACTTCGGGGCGGCTCAGTGGGATCGATCCCCGCTTCTCCATGAGCCAGATACCATTGCTCTGCAAGCCCATAGTAGGGCTCGAGATCGTTGTAGGAAATCGGCCACGCGGGTGAGGTTCCTCCTTCGTGCTCGAGATCGCCGAAGTCCTCCTCCCGCATCCGGTGCAGAACTGCGCCATAGACCTTTGTGTTGCCGCCAACCCAGTAGTGCACCCCGGGCTGGAACGGTTTGCCGTTGCGGTTCTCCCAAGTCTCATTCGCCTTATACCGATTCTCCAGGAAAACAGCCTCGGGACTCCAGTTCTCCACCTCTCTCGGCAGCCGGATCCCACGCTCGAGCACCACCACCCTCGCGCCACTACCCGCGAGTGCGCGCGCAAATGTTCCTCCTCCCGCCCCTGTTCCAATGACGACAATATCAGCAGACTGCACGGTTTATTTCCCAGTGATCCAGATGCCAGTGTCTTCCTGCGCAGAAACGATTCTTACCAGGCCGAACCCGCACTGGCAAGCATCTCGGCATCAGTCTACCGCTGACGTGCCAACCTGATTGGTCTGAATGGCGTCTTCAGATAGCTCCAGAAATTAGCGAATGACCATCATCACGAACAGTACGGAGCGCCTAGCAGCTTGTCGAGCAGTTCCACAAAAAAGTATTCGCCCCACATCACGCTTTCATCGACCCCGAGCCCATTCCGCTCGTGGTAGCTTCCATGTTTGAGTATGCCTTCCCAGTCCGGATCGTTCGTGGCCAGATAGGCATTGGTAGTGAGCGTCGAACCAATTCGAAACGCAGCGCCCTCGTATCGCTGCCGCTGATCCTCGTCCTCGACCAGCTCAGAAAGCTGCAGCAATCCGCTACCGGCTATGGCCGCGGCTGAGCTCTCAACAGGACAGGTTGGATTCGGCTCCTCCCAATCGTTCGGCGGGATTCCATGTTCTGGTGTCTTCTCGATGAAGAAGTCCGCACAGGCCCTCGCGGTATCAAGAAACCGACGATCCCCACTCAATCGGTATGCTGTCCCGAATCCGTAGAGTGCCCACGCCTGACCGCGAGCCCAGGACGAGTCCGAGCGCCATCCCTGGTGGGTCGACTGCCGGAGAAACTCGCCAGAATCCAGGTCGAAAATGCCTTCATGAACCGTCGACCCATCTCCTCGCACAAGATAGCGGCGAGTTGTGAGGCAATGATCGGCCACGCGACGACGTAGATCGTCATTCGAAGTGCGCTCGGCCGCGTAAAAAATGATCCCGACATTCATCATGATGTCGATGAACGTGCTCTCAGGAGCGACAAAAGACCGCAAAAAACGACCACGCTCGTTGAATCGATGCCCCATGGTTTGGCCGGCAGTGATAACCACCTTCTCAATGTCGGCATCACCTTCGAGATCGAACCACCGTTTCCAAGTTGACCAGAACAGAAACCCGAGGTCGTGCACATCTCGGTCCAGTTTGCGGAATTCCAGATCTCGTGCGTACGTCTCTGCAAGCGCGCGCCAGCGAGTGTTTGCCGTTCGAGAGGCAAAAATCCACATCATTCCAGGCAGAAAACCATCGCACCAGTGGGTCCAGGCTGGTTTGTCATGTCGCCACTTTCCATGCTCCGTGAACATTGGATAAAATCCGGGGTCGCGTTCAACGAGGTTCCTCACCTTCTGCTGCGCCACATCGAACGCGTCCATCAAATCTTCTGTCGACGGCCGCTGACCTGGTTCGATCACTGACAGATCCCCATCTTGCTTCCGGTCATCGACCGCGATATTCCGGTTTCCGTTTCTCTCTGAACGATCTAACGCCTTCCTGTCCATCCTCTGTAGAAGCGGCCAAAGCGCCAGCCAGGGTTTCCATGGCCAGACTCGCAGAAGCAGTCGAGCCCTGCTGCATAATGGACTTCGCCAGTTGCACCGCCACCGGAGCATTGGCGGCAATGTGAGCCGCCAGCTGCTGTACCCGATCATGAAGTTCAGCCAGCGGCACAACCTCAGAAACCAGACCCCAGGAAAG
>JBGTJM010000447.1:0-1562 GCA_041745115.1 Thermomicrobiales bacterium | reverse complement strand
CGACATTTTGCGGCGCACGCCAGAAATCCTGGACACCAACCAGTGGGCAACCTTCTTGAGAAATCATGATGAGCTCACACTCGAAATGGTCACGCTCGATGAGCGGCACTACATGTGGGACGAATACGCCTCAAATCCTCGAATGCGCAGCAATCTGGGCATTCGACGCCGTCTTGCTTCGCTTCTGGAGAACGATCGCACCCAGATCGAGCTATTGAACGCGCTGATGCTTTCGCTGCCCGGGTCGCCATGCATCTACTACGGCGACGAAATCGGCATGGGCGACAATATCTGGCTCCGTGACCGCAATGGACTGCGCACCCCAATGCAATGGTCCCCAGACCGCAACGCAGGCTTCTCGTCGGCAGCAAACCTGTGGGCTCCGGTGATCGCCGATCCACAGTTCGGGTTCCAGCATGTCAACGTGCACACTCAGGAGAGAAATCAGGCGTCATTGCTGAACTGGATGCGGAACATCCTGCGGATCAGAAAGACTCACCCCTGTTTTGGCCGCGGCGACCTCGAGTTTGTCCTTCCAGAGAATCCATCGATCCTGGCATACACCCGAACATACCAGGACGACACCGTCCTGGTTGTCACGAATCTTTCTGACCACTATGTGCTGACGGAGCTCGACCTGAGCCAGCACGAAGGGTGTCAGGTTCAGGATGCGTTTGGCGGCACGCCATTTCCAGCGGTGAGCGACAGACCCTACCCGCTCACGCTGCCGCCCTATCGCTACTTCTGGCTCGAGATTCGGGAATGAACGAGGTTTGATCCCAACTTGATTGCCAATCCTTCTGATCTCAAAACTGAACAGCTGAACCTCCAGACGCAGGTCATCGCCCATCTGGAGGAGGCCCTGCCCAGCTATCTTCCCGGTCAGCGCTGGTTCGCCGACAAGCACCACCAGCTCGTCGCGGTGAAGGTCGTCGATTTGGGCTGGTTCTCGGCCGGGGTGACCTCCATCGCCCTTTGCATCAGCGACGTTTCATTCGCCGATGACCATTCCGCTCTGTACTTCACTCCTGTGGCCGTGGATTCTGGTCAGCCGCAGACCTCGGACCTCATCGTGACGGTTGACTACGGAGGGTCTCAGTTCTTCGTATCGGACGCCATCGAGTCTTCGGCCTTTCAAGACTGGCTGCTTAAGTCACTCGCCACTGAGGACGAAGTGACCACATCCCTGGGAACGCTCTCGTTCCACAAAGAAATTGCTGAACCAGAACTCTATCTCGCACTCACTGGTCGTGCCGTGAAGCTGGAGCAGAGCAATTCAGCAATCTTCTTCGGCGATCAGCTAATCGCAAAAATCTACAGACGTCTTTCAGCAGGCGTGAATCCAGACATCGCCGTTGGCAGGCATCTCAACACCATCAGTTCATATGCCGATACGCCAAAGCTCTACGGGTCAGTAGAGGTCAGCAACGAACGCGATAACTTCACGCTGGTGATGTTCCAGCAGCAACTCGACAATCCGGTCGATTGCTGGACACTCATTGGCGAATCACTCGCTCGTCAGGACTATTCGTCCGCGGAAGTGGGCCATGAACTTGGCGCGC
>JBGTJM010000446.1:0-2410 GCA_041745115.1 Thermomicrobiales bacterium | reverse complement strand
ACTGGTAGAAGTAGAATGTGATGAAGATTTTGTCGATATCCGAAGAGTTAAGGCCTCGAGTGCGAGATTCGATGCCTGATGTTGATAAAAGGGGGAACCGTGAAGATCACCGATGTGCGGTTTGCTGTTCTTGGCGAAAGTCCGATTGTGCGGATCGTGACCGATGAGGAAATCGACGGCTATGGAGCCGCGGAACGATCAAAGCCCTACCTTCGGCCCCACGTGATGGAACTCGGGCCGGCTTTGATCGGCGAAGATCCAACCAATGTTGAGTCATGTTTGCTCAAGATTCGTCACCGTGGCGGGTTCAAGCCTTGGGGGAGTGCGGTGAGCGCGCTCGAGATCGCTCTCTGGGACATTGCCGGCAAAGCGGCAGGAATGCCCGTTTACAAGCTGCTGGGTGGTAAGGTCCGAGACAAAGTGCGTGTCTACAACGGCTCAGTGCGTCGTCCAGATAAGGGGTATCAGCCTGACGGCTTCGGGTACGGCCCGGAAGAATTTGCTGACGATGTCGCCTGGCAAAAGGCGTTGCCCGAAGGGTTCACGATGATCAAGGAGGCTTTCGCTTTTCACGGTCCCATGGCAAGGTCGGTTCCCAACTTCACGTATGGTGACGAGCGATCGAGCCCGCTACCTGGCTACCTCACTCGCGGCCCACTTACTGAACGGGGATTGAAACATCTCATCGAATGTGTCGAAGCGATGAAGGGTGTATTGGGCGATGAAATCGGCCTTGCTCTCGATTGTGGGCCTGGCTGGACCGTCGCGGACACCCTGAAGTTTGCCAAAGCGGTTGAGCCGTACAACCTGCTCTGGATCGAAGACACCATTGCCGGTGACTACACCCCGTGGTCTTCAGCCAATCTGTACCGGGAAGTCACGCGAAGCACGACAACGCCGACCCATACTGGAGAACAGATATATCTCAGGCAGAATTTCCGGGAGCTCATTGAGACACATGCGGTGAGGGTTATTGGGCCGGATCCCTGTGATGTCGGCGGTATTGCCGAACTGAAGTGGATTGCCGAGTATGCCGATCTGCATGGAATCCTGATGGCTCCACACGGCACAGGAAACGGCCTGGTCGGTTTGGCAGCAATGATCCAGGTTTGTGCGGCGCTGCCAGGAAACTACGTGGCATTCGAATATACGACTGGAAAGCCAGACTGGTGGTACGAGATCGTTGAAGGACTGCCGAATCCCATCGTACGCGACGGTTTCATCGATGTGCCGGACTTGCCAGGAATTGGCTTGACGTTCGACGTTGAAAAGGCTGAGCGTTTCCTCCTTCCCGAGGATAGAGGGTTCTTTCAATAGCCTGGCAACTGTGCCATAATGCAACGTCAGGTTAACAGTGTTCCAGACGTTGCGCTTTCGGGTTCTTTCGCGTCGACTGTAGTACCTCAGGATTCCCCGTATCATGCGTCGATGGGCTTAAGGAAGGTGAACTTATGAACACCGCTGTGACGGCAAAGCGAGAGGTAGGGAGACCTCGGACTTTCGAGGATGAGGCGATTTTTCAGGCAACGACGAAGGTGCTCAATCGCGTTGGCCATGAGCGACTTACGCTCTCGGCGATCGCTGTGGAGGTCGGATGCTCGGCACCGGCGCTGGTGCAACGATTCGGTTCCAGGAATGCGTTGCTGTTGCAGTTTCTCAAATGGTCCAATCAACGATCGCGCGAGCGATTTCTGGAAACGACGAAGGAACATGACTCTCCTCTGACGGCGCTGCGAGCAAGAATCTGCATGCCAGCGAACGAGCGGCCCGATGAAATTGGTGATGGATCAGCATCCGCGAACCTTATCGGATTCTACCTGGTGGCCTGGCAGGATGAGGAGCTTCGGCAGCACGCAGATGAGCGCAGGCAAATCTTCGAGGATGAGTTTCAGCAGCTACTTGCGGAAGCGCAAACGCGAGGTGAGTTAAGGCCGTGCAATGAACGGGACCTGGCTCATATGCTCCTGTGTGCGATTCTCGGTGTCACTTTTCTGTGGGTAGGAAACCCGATTGGCCAGATCGAAGATCGCATGGGAGAGATGTTTGACACGATGGTGGCTCCGTACCGAACGTGAGCTCTGCGGGTGCGGGCCAGCGTCATAGCGGCACTACATAACGTCTTCAGCATTTCTTCAGGTCGGAGCCTTAGTATCCGGTCGGTAATGAAACGTGGGAGTACTACGGTCAATTGGCCGTGTCAGGTTACGAGGTGTTAGATTCAGATGGCAGAGGCAGTCACTAAACGTCGAGACATTGGTCGACCGCGATCGTTTCACGATGAGACGATTTTCCGGGCGACCGGCACTGTTTTGTCACAAGTTGGCAACGAAAACATCACGCTGGCGATGATCGCTAGCGTAGTAGGATGCAGTGCTCCAGCACTGGTGCAGCGTTTTGGTTCCAAGCAAGC
>JBGTJM010000445.1:0-4385 GCA_041745115.1 Thermomicrobiales bacterium | reverse complement strand
TTCGACGAGCGGACGGGTGGCGGGGTTGGTGGGAGCAAATGGGTTGCGCCATTGCTGCCGGCGGATTTCCAGCCGCCGGTGGATTTGCGTTGGCCGGAGTATGTGACGACGGAGCGGGGCCGGGAGTGGTGGATTCCGACGCCGAACGCCGGGGCGAGGCAGCACCTGTCTTGAAAACCGAACAGGGCACGATCCGTGAACGCAACGCATGCCCTGGGCCGCGACCAGCGCGCGCGCATTGAGGTCGCGGTCCAGCTCCGCTGAGGCGGGGCGCCTGGGATTGTTAGCCTGGTTCAAGCCACTTCAGCGATGAAGTCCGCGAGCTCGGCAATGAGAGCCGGGCGCTTGCCTCAGCATCCGTCGGCAATGGCTTGAACCTGGGTGATCGATGGCCCCTCTGCCTCCACGACGCGGATGTCTGAAAGCTCTGCTCGGTCCCGCGCTACTGCTGAGCCATGAGTTTCCGCTCTTCGGCTTCGTGGTGTCGCAGGACGTCGCCTGAAACGTCCACGGTAACCTTCGACAGCTTCCCGTTAAAGGCAAAGTCGGGTTCCCAGTAATCGCCGATCGGCGCTCCCGGGGCGACACCGGCCTGAATACCGCCGGTCAAGCCGAGCGACAGCGGCGTCGTCACTGGCATTTCGATTTCGCCCACTTGGGTTCCATCGACATAGAGCCGTCCCCGGCCGGGCGTTCCTTTGCCGTGCATCAGATCCGCGTCGCCGGTCGGTTCGAACTCATAGCGAAGCTCGTGCTTACCTGGGGTAACTGCTTCTCCCGAATCCACTTCGAAGTACTCGATTGCGCAGTAATTGTGAACGTAGTGCAGCTTGCCTTCCTTCATATAGAGGGCGTAGCCGCCGTCCGTCCCGCCGTGCCGAAGCAGCATCCCTTCGCCGCCTCCCTCCGGGACTTCTGCATACGCGGTGATCGCATGCGGTCGATTGAGGACGATGGGTCCTGCGTTCGTCGGGATCGCCTGGGTGCCAGGAAAGATGTCGTAGGTGGTCCGTCCAGCGGCGATCTGCGGCCGCTCGTCGGCAAAGCGAAGCGTCCCGCGGCCGTCGACCGGCATGACCTTGTACTTGCCGGCTTCGACGTACCAGGTGCCAATCATCTCGACAAGCTTGTCCCGGCGCTCCGAGGCGAGGTTGTGGTTTTCAGCCCAGTCTTCGTCGATGTGATAAAGCTCCCAACCATGGAAGTCCAGCTCCGTAAGCGTCTCAAAGGGGATCGGTGTGCCGAATGGCTTCCCAGCCTCCGCAAACGACGGTCCGGGCCACGGACAAACCGCCCGCCAGCCGTCCTGGTAAATTGCTCGATGGCCCAGCATCTCGAAGTATTGCGTGTGGTGGTTGCTCCTCGCCGCCGCGTCATCGAAGGAGTGGGCGAAGCTGATGCCCTCGATCGGTGATTGCGTGACACCCCTGATCGCGGTAGGTGGTTCGATATCCAGCGCGTCCAGCACGGTTGGCACCATGTCGATTGCATGGGCGTACTGATTACGGATTTCGCCCTTTGCCTTGATTCCGGCCGGCCAGTGGACGATCAATGGATCGGTTGTGCCTCCCCGGTAGGTCTCACGCTTCCAGCGGCGGAACGGTGTGTCACCTGCCCATGTCCAGCCCCATGCGTAGTGGTTGAACGTGTCCGGACCGCCCAGGTCGTCGATCATGGCCAGATTCTTCTCGAGCGACTCAGGCACGTTATTGAAGAAGAGGTTTTCGTTGACTGAGCCGGTCGGGCCCCCCTCCGCGGATGCGCCGTTGTCGGAGATCAGCATCACCAGCGTGTTTTCAAGTTCGCCGACAGACTGCAGGAAGTCCAGCAATCGCCCGATGTGATGGTCCGTGTGCTCCAGAAATCCTGCAAAGACCTCCATCATCCGGGAATAGAGGCGTTTTTCATCGGCGGAGCATTCGTCCCACGGTTTCACATCCGGATCGTGGCGGGACAGTTCTGCGTCCGGTGGAATGACCCCTGTTTCCTTCTGCTTGGCAAAAACCTTCTCGCGATAGGCGTCCCAGCCGTCATCGAACTGCCCTGCGTATTTGTCCGACCATTCCTTGCGAACGTGATGTGGCGCGTGCATTGCACCCGGGCAGAAATAGAGAAAGAAGGGTTTGTTGGGCGCGACCTGTTTGGTGTCGGCGATGAACGCAATCGCCTTGTCCACCAAATCTTCGGTCAAGTGATAGCCCTCATCCGGAGAGGCTGGCGGTTCGACGCGGTGATTGTCGTAGGTCAAGTCAGGATAATACTGGTGCGTTTCGCCTCCAAGAAAGCCATAGAACCGCTCGAAGCCTCGCCCCAACGGCCAACGGTCATAAGGTCCAGCGGCACTCATCTGATCGACAGGCGTTAGATGCCACTTGCCGATCGCAGAGGTGCTGTACCCACGCTGCAGAAGCATTTCGGAAAGGAAGCCGTTCTCGAAGGGAATGTTGGCGTTGTAGCCCGGATACCCGGTTGATCCTTCGGTAATGCACGCCATGGCGTTCGAGTGATGATTGCGCCCGGTCAGGATGCACGATCGGGTTGGCGAGCAGAGCGCGGTGGTATGCATGTTGGTATATCGGAGGCCGCCTGCGGCGAGGCTGTCGATATTTGGCGTGTTGATCGGGCTTCCATAGCAGCCCAATTGGCCAAACCCCGTGTCGTCGAGCACGATGAAGAGCACGTTTGGTGTGCCTTCACGCGCGCGGTTTGGTTCCGGCCAAGCCGGCTCTGAGACATCGAACGTGCGGCCGATCACCCCGTTAAACGCCGAACCAAGCTTGTATTCCTTCATCCAGCCGGAACCCTTCTCATAGCTAAGGCGAACTACGCGGGCTTAGAATCCGTCAGCGGTTTCGCGATGTCAATACATCGAAAGTGGTAACTGGCAGCTCTCGGTGAACAGCATTTTCGTTGCTGAAGGCCGTAAATAGAGCGCTACCGGTGTAGGACATGGCGGTAGGATGCCATCGGCTTGCCAAAGTGACAGCGCGGCTTTCGCGACGCCTTACAGGCAACGCGCGCGACGTGCTCGATGCGCGGCGTCGGATTCTCACGACAATGACCGGCTCAGGCAGAGGACAGAGCAGTTGCGAGAGCCTGGATGTGGGCGGGTCGGGTGCCGCAACAGCCGCCGATCACGGTGGCGCCGAGGGCGAGCCACTCCGATGCGAATGCCGCGTAGGAGGCTGGATCGAGGTCATCGCGAAGGCTGATGAGACCATCGGTTGGTTCTGACCCGTCGAGAGTCCAAGTTGTGGGGACCGGGGTGAAGGTGTTGGCGTAGCCGCCGACGTGTCTGGCTCCGGAGGCGACCAGCTCTGGCAGGGCTGCCGTAATGCTTTCGGGAGCGCAGCAGTTGGCCAGAAACCCTGAAATCGGCAGGTGGTTCAGCGCAGCCAAGGCATCGGTGACCGACTCGCCGCTGCGGAGGCGGCCCGACTGGTCTTCGTGCAGTGTGAACGAGACCCAGACCGGCTTGCCGGTTTGAGTTGCGGCAGATGCGGCGGCCAGCGCTTCCGCGGCACTCGACATGGTCTCGCAAAGCAAGAGATCGACGTGCGGAGCGAGGATGAGGGCCTGCTCGCGATAGAGGGGCTCGATTTCCTCGAACGGCCGGACCAGGTCGGGTCGGTAGCTGCCGTGGAGCGGCGGCAATGAACCAGCAATCCAGACCGGTCTGGCGAATTCGGCGCGTGCTTCGACTGCGAGTGAGCAGGCCAGCAGGTTGAGTCTCTCGAACTGATCCTCGATTCCTTCCTTGGCCAGATCGCCGCGGATCGTACTGTAGGTGTTCGTGGTGATGATGTCGGCTCCGGCGGCGATGTAGTCGCGATTGATATCGCGGACGACATCGGGGGCGGTCAACAGGGCGTTGGCCGACCAGATCGTATCAAGAATCTCGACGCCGCGAAAGCGGAGCTCGCGGCCCATGCCGCCATCGAGCATTACAACGTCTGGAAGTTCAGTGGTTTGGGCCATCAGGCTGACCTCTGGCCGCGATCGACAAGCAGTTGATGCAGCGTGGCAATGTGGGAGGGTCGAGTTCCGCAGCAGCCCCCGATGATAGAGGCGCCAGCATCGAGCCAGGCCGATGCGAACCCGGCATAGGTTGAAGGGTCGAGATCGTCGCGTAGCCCAAGGACGCCCTCCTCTTCGAGGGTCCATTCGGGAGGGGGAGGGGTGAATGTGTTGGCGTAGCCACCGACAAGCGGCATGCCTGTCTTCACGAGCGACGGCATCGCCGCGGTGATCGTTTCGGGCATGCAGCAGTTGGCGAGGATGGCCGCAACATTTAGATGTGCCAGCCTTTCGACGGCGTCGGCGATCGGCTCGCCACTTTTCAGGCGGGTGGGGTTGTGATCATCGAGAGTCCAGGAGACCCAGAC
>JBGTJM010000444.1:0-3968 GCA_041745115.1 Thermomicrobiales bacterium | reverse complement strand
TATCCGGAGCCGTAGAAACGATGCTGGCGCCCGGGACAACCGATCGATAGATGGGAAAGCGGCTCATCAGCTGGAGAATTTCCAGCGACCACTCGTCGGTGCCATCGGTAGCGTGAAGTTTCACGCATCGATTTGCGTTCTCTTGCGGAAGTGAGATGAAGGTGTCCGAAAGCCCGAGTGGCCCGATTATTTCCTTCTGCAGGTACTCTGCGTAGGAGCGCCCGTCGAGACGCCGCACAAGCTCGGCGATGACCCAGTGCTGGGTCAGGAAGTGGTAGGCGCTCACGCTCCCAGCTGGATGTTCGAGCGGCATCCGTTCCAGCACCGCTGTTACCTGGTCCCAATCGCCCCAGCTCGCAGGTGGCAGCTCGTCTGGAGTGTTCGGAAATCCGCCCCGATGCGAGAGAATGTGCCGGATCAGTACACCGTCCTTGCCGTTCTGGGCGAACGCGGGCCAGTGGTCGGCGACTCGGTCATTCAGGTCGATCTTATCCAGCTCGATCTGCTGCCAGAGCGCGACCGCCGCGAAGGGCTTCGACCCCGAGAAAAGCGGAAAAAGCGTCTGCTCGTCGACCTTCTCGCCCGATTGTGTATCGGCGAACCCACCGATGAGATCGAGGATGAGCGTTTCCTGGAAATAAACTGCCAATGCCGCCCCGGGGAATAGCCGCAGAGGACTGAGCTGCTCCCGAAAGAGCAGCTCGATCTTGTCAAGCGATTCCTGACTGACGGATTTGGTTTCACGTTGCTGGAAGGCAAGGGTCGCCATCAGATGGTTCGTCCTCAAACCAGGCTGGGTTCGCGTAGCCGCTCGAGCTCCAGCTCGACCAGCACCCGCCGCAGCAATTTTCCAGTCGCGGACTTCGGTATGACGTCGATGAACTCCACTCGCCGGACCTTCTTGTAGGGCGCGACCCGCTCCGCTACAAATGTCATCAGTTCTTCTTCGGTCGCCGGTGCCTTGAGCACCACAAACGCCTTTGGAACCTCGCCGGAATCTTCATCGGGTGATCGAATCACGGCAACGTCGGCGACCGCAGGATGGGAGAGCATCACGGCTTCCAGCTCAGCCGGGGCAACCTGATACCCCTTGTACTTGATCAGCTCCTTCAGGCGGTCGACGACATAGAAGTAGCCATCCTCGTCGGCATATCCGATATCGCCAGAGTGAATCCAACCTTCGGAATCCAGCGTAGCTGCCGTTGCCTCGGGATCGTTGAGGTACCCTTTCATCCCAGTGGGCCCACGCAGCCAAATTTCTCCTTCCTGGTGGGGCTCCGCCGGCATCCGCGTTTTCAGATCCACGATCATTGCTTCGGTACTCGGAACGCATACCCCTACTGATCCCTGCTTGGTGGCTGGAACATCGATTGGGGCGACGTGAGACGGCGCGATCTCCGTCATCCCGAACCCCTGTTTGACGATACAGCCGATGCGCTCACGCACCGCCACTTCCAGTTCCGCGCCAAGCGGCGCCGCTCCGCAGGTAATGACCTTGAGTGACGAGAGATCGTAGTCGTCGACGATCGGATTCTTGGCCAGTTGCACGAGTATCGGCGGCGCCGCGAACGTACGGTTTACCCGGTAATCCTGGATCAGTCTCAGGAACTGCTCGAAGTCGAACTTCGGAAGAATCACGCTGGTTGTTCCACTTGCAAGGCACGAGGTCAGCGTTGTGAGCACACCAAAGGCATGAAAGAGCGGCAGATGCCCCGGCACGACATCTGTTTCTGCCAGCTCGCCTATTGCTTCCGGGATCAAGGACATGCCTCCAAGCGCCCGGTGGGTGAGCATCACCCCTTTCGGCATCCCGGTGGTGCCGCTGGAGCAGAGCAGGGCGACCACATCATTCCGTGGATCGATCTGGACGTCGGGCACCTCGTCCCGGCTGGCGAGCAACGATTCGAAGGGAAAGTGATGCTGGGCCTCGCCGATGACGAAGATCGTTCCCACCGGAGTTCCCGCGATTGCCTCTTCAGCGCGGTCCAGCAGCTGATCCGCGGTGATGAGAAACGTTGCCTCGTGCTGGTTGAGCTGCCGGTTGACTTCCTCGGTGAGATAGAGCGGATTCACCGTCGAAACCGTTGCGCCCAACGTGGCGATAGCGTGAAAGGCGATGACGTACTCGATGCTGTTTGGCGCGTAAATGGCGACTACATCACCTTGCCGAACACCATGGCTGCTCAACCCGGCTGCCGCGCGGCTGATGGAATCCCGGAGTTCGCTGTAGGTGATTTGGTGCCCGGTCAATGCGTCGATGAGCGCCGCCTTGTTCGCCAGCCGGTCGGCGTGGCGAAGCACGAGCGACGTTATCGGTATCTTCGGAAGATCGATGTCGGGATAGGGGCTGCGAAAGATCATTCGGTGCCTCCAGGCAATGAGCTCGATGCTTGTTCGCGTTCTGACTGTTGACAGATTGGCTGAAGACCGCCTGGACGTCCTCAGCCGATCAGCGGATTTCGTGAAAAGGAGTTGGCTACGTATGCGCACACGATACTCATTCCCGGACACCTGCAGAATCTTTCGGCCATCAAGCCTATCGACAAGACCGCGGCAGCGTCGGCGAAATGAACTCGGAATGACAAGAGCCGCCGCTGTCAAGATGCCCTCAGATCAGGCTGGGCTCGCGGAGCCGCTCCAGCTCGCGTTCGATCAGTACCCGCCGCAGCAGCTTGCCGGTGGCGGACTTCGGGATTTCGTCGACGAACTCCAGCCGCCGGACCTTTTTGTACGGCGCGACCCGCCCGGCAACATATCCTATGAGCTCTTCTTCAGTTGCCGGCGCCTTGAGCACGACAAACGCCTTGGGCACCTCGCCGGCTTCCTCATCGGGCGAGCGAACGACTGCGCAGTCGGCAACTGCTGGATGGCTGAGCAGTACCGCTTCGAGCTCGGCCGGAGCGACCTGATAGGCCTTGTACTTGATTAGCTCCTTCAAGCGGTCGACGATGTAGAAGTAGCCGTCATCATCCGCATAGCCGAGGTCTCCTGTTCGAATCCAGCCGCCTTCGACCTTCGTGGCAGCGGTCGCTTCAGGATTCTTAAAGTATCCCTTCATCGCCATTGGGCCACGCAACCAGATCTCCCCGGTCTGACCAGGACCGAGCGGGAGTCCAGTCTCCAGGTCGATGGTCATTGCCTGAACGTTAGGCAAACAGACGCCCACAGACCCTTGCTTGCTGGGCGGCGCCTCGTTTGGACTGCCGTGCGATGGAGCAATTTCCGTCATGCCGTAGAGCTGCTTGATCTGACAGCCGATCCGGTCCCGAACTTGCTGAACAGTGTCCGCACCGAGGGGAGCTGCACCGCACGTAATGAGACGGAGCGAGGAGAGATCGTAATCGTCGACTGTCGAATTCTTTGCCAGCTGGACCAGGATCGGCGGAACTGCGAACGTCTGCGTAACTCTGAAATCTTGAATGAGTTGCAGGAATTGGGAAAAATCGAACCGGGGCAAGATGACACTGGTCAACCCGGCGGCCGGCCCCGCGCTCATTGTCGAGCCCACGCCAAGTATGTGAAAAAACGGGAGGTGAGCGGGGATGACGTCGTACTCGGAAAGCTCGGCAGCGGCGATGATCGTCGTTACAATTGCGGCAAGGGCACGATGCGTGAGCATGACGGCTTTCGGCATGCCCGTTGTGCCGCTGGAGCAAAGTAGGACGGCGACATCATTTTCAGAATCGATCTGAACGGAGGGCGCGGACCCTTCGGCAGCAAGCAAGGAGTCAAACGACGGATGGCGACTCGTATTGCCGATTACAAAGAGCTCTCGCACCCGCGATTCGTCGCCCGCTTGCTCAGCGCGATCGAGTAGATCCTCATCGGTGATGAGATACCTGGCGTCATGCTCAAGGAGCTGATGACTGAGTTCATTGCTGAGATACATTGGATTTACTGTCGAGACCGTCGCGCCGAGCGACACGATGGCGTGAAACGCGATCATATACTCGATGCAGTTCGGCGCG
>JBGTJM010000443.1:0-4863 GCA_041745115.1 Thermomicrobiales bacterium | reverse complement strand
GTAGTTCAGATAGATTTGATTCTGTGGCAAAGCCGCGCCGATCGAATCGATGTTGATCCCTGCAAGATACCTGCGTCCTTCATCGATGACGGCGCGCGCCCCGAAGGCCGTCGCCCCCTGCAACCCATACTCCTCAGCGTTCAGAAACACGACATGCACGGGGTGTTTGATCTCATAACCATTGAGCACCCTGGCGATCTCGAGCAGAACCGCAACTCCCGAACCATTGTCCAGCGCACCAGGCGCCGGAAACGGCTCGTCGGTGTCTTCGGCTCGGGAGTCGAAATGGGCAGACAGCAGAACTGGGGTGTTCTGATCGGCGCCCGGAATCTCCGCCACCACATTTAGCAGCAACCGCCCGTCATCTGACAGAAACCCTTCATACCAGACCCGCAATCCAAATCCGACGAGCCGCCGAAAGAGATAGTCGGCGGCCGCGACATTTCCCGCAGTGGTGTACTCGCGACTGCCCGCTTGCCCCCGCTCCGCACCAATCGACTGTAAATCACTGATCCGCTGTTCGATCTGGTTCTTTGAAACCTCAGCGGCAGGTGACCACGGATCGTCGATCCTGATTGATTCACTGTTGCGACGTTCGAGTGGCGGGATCAGCGGCGGCAGCTTCTCGACCGCAATGCTTCGCTCCGCCAGATGGCGCACATACGGTGGCTCCTCACCAAACGACATCAAGTACTGCCGTCCGCTCTTATCGAGAATCTCCGCCACACCATTCAGTGTCAGGTCATGTTCCCATTCAGGCAGTCGAACGACATAGAGCGAAAGAGGGCTCGCGACAATGGGAACGACGTGGATTGACATTCCGGAACTGAGAAGTTCAGTAACTTGCGCTTCTGGCAACCCGAACCACGCCACTCCATCATGGACATAGCCTGACCGAACTCCCAGCTCTTCAAGAAAGTCCACTCCAGAACCTGAATAGGTTGCTCTGACCAGGCAGATCGGCTCGCAATCAGTCTTGTCCCACGACACAAGACCGGGATTGGCGGCTTCGGCAGAACGCGCAGAATCATCCAATGCTGAAGTCGGAGGCAATTCCGGTGTCGGCGTGTGTAGCGCCCCTATGACCGGTTCTGTGGTCTCGGCAGGGGCCGAGGGCGCCCGCGCAATGGTCGCGTCGCCCGCCGAGGCCACCACCCACGCAGCCGCCACGAGCAAGAGAGCCGACGCACTCATGACGATCAGCAGAGGTTGCCAGTACGTCGACTCCGAGCGCGAACGGGCCGAGACACGTCGGTGTGGGTCTGGCGGTCGATTCACGGGCTATCCACCATCCAGAAGGTCGAATCCTTATGCTCAGACTATCACCTGCACGAATGTACGTACAACTCACCGGTCCGCGGAGTGCGAGTACCATGCAGCGACTTGGATTCACTTGGACCGCGAGAAGCATGACCAACTCGATTCAGCAACACCCTCATCTGAGAAATCAGGCGCTTGCTGGATTGCCCTTGGCGCTTGCGCTGCTCTTCGCCGTCGCCGCGAATCTTCGCACCGGACTCATCGGCGTCGGCCCGCTCATGCCATCGATCACCGAGGATCTTGGTCTTTCCAGTACAAGCGCAAGCCTGCTCGTCGCACTACCGCCACTGCTGATGGGTCTGGGAGCTGTTCCCGGCGGCCGGTTGGCCGATAGGTGGGGGGCAAGATCAACCATCACGCTTGGCCTGGCGATGGTTGGGGCAGCTGGCGGTTTGCGAGGTGTCGCTCCCAACTTTATCGTCATGGTGTTGCTCACAGTTCTTTTCGGCGCGGGAATCGGTCTGTGCCAACCAGCGTTGCCTCGTTTGTGTAGAGGCCTCCTGCCCACCAAAATGGGCCTTGCCACTGGCGTGTATGCAGGTGGATTCTTCGCCGGAGCTCTGCTCGCCGCGTTGCTTACCGGACCAGTGTTTTTGCAGGGAGCCGATGACGATGCCTGGAGACTCCCACTGCTCATCTGGGGAATCATGGCCCTCATCTGCCTTTCCGTCTGGGTCCCCACCAGGCGGCGATGGGACGTCCAATCAGTCGTTGTGCCGCCGTCATCACCGGCGGCAGCTCAAAAGCTGGAGCATCGTGAATGGACGCCCTGGCGTGATCGCAAATCGTGGATAGTGGCGGGGATCTTCGCAGGACAAGGTCTCTCTTACTACCTCCTCGTTGCCTGGCTACCGACCGTGTATGAAGAATTTTCGATCAGCAAAACCGAATCTGGCATTCTCTTCGCCGTCTTCAACCTCGCCACGTTCCCGGCGATGGTCGGCTTGCCAATACTCTCTGATCGCATCGACTCCCGCCGAATACCAACGTTGCTCGCGTCCGTGTTCTTTCTTATCGGTTCGGCTGGACTGGCTCTCGATCCGGTCGGCCAGCCGTGGCGGTGGGTTTGCCCGATTCTCGCTGGATTCGGTGTCGCAGGGCTCTTTGGCATGGGACTACTGATGCCAACCGACACGGCACGCGGCGGCAAGACGGGACAGACCGCTGGAATGGTCCTTGCTATTGGCTATGTTGCATCTGGTCTCGGACCGATCGTCGGTGGAGCGATCCAGGATCTGACTGGCTCGTTCGAAGTCGCGCTCTGGCTGTTGCCGGCTATTGCCGTCGCGATGATCGCGCTTGCGTGGGCAGTCCCATCACCACACTCGCGCCGGGTTAGCCCCACTTGATGCGACGCTGCAACACTGCCTGCCCTATCAGCGGCACGTTTGAGTCTCGCGGTCAGCCATCTTTAGCAAGGGTCGGCCCGACACCGCTTAATGCCGGATTCCTGGGCGGCACCAACAATGGACAAGGAGATCAATGATGAGCGTCTGGGTAGGAGCAGCGAGTCGACACGGGAGTACCTCTGAAATTGCCGACGCAATCGCCACCGAGTTGCGAGAACTCGGCCTCGATGCAACGAGTGCTCCATTGGATTCAAACGTCGATTTCTCCTCTGTCGACGCCGTTGTGGTGGGAAGTGCCGTCTACATGGGTCGCTGGCTGTCTGAGGGACGCTCGTTCCTCGAGTCACATCAAGACGCCCTGAGATCCAGGCCAGTCTGGCTCTTCAGCAGCGGGCCAGTCGGGGAAGTTGATCGCGCACCTGCGCTTGATCCGGCCTACATTGACGAGCTCCGTGAAATCTCGGGCGCAGTGGAACACAAGCTTCTATCCGGCAACATCGATCCAGACAAGCTCGGTGTCACCGAAAAGGTGGTCCTTAAAGTTGTTCGGGCACCGTCTGGAGACTTTTGGGATTGGACCGAGATTCGCTCCTGGGCTGAAGCCATAGCCACACGCCTGTCACCGGAGAGCCAATCAAGCTGAAATCCCTCCCCAGATATCTCCCACTGTGAACCCCTCTGGGAATGGGTCAGTCGGGTCGATCACGTACTGAGCAATCCCTGTGATCCAGGCCCGGCCAGTGATCGTCGGAATCACCGCTGGATAAGGTCCTACGGTCGTTTCGCCGATCAACCGCCCAGTGAACGTCGTGCCCAGAATGCCCTCATGCACGAAATCCGTCTCCAGCGGAAGTTGACCCCTGGCGTGCAGGACCGCCATTCTCGCGCAGGTCCCGGTGCCACACGCCGAACGATCAAGCACGCCCGTCCAGGTCGACTCATCATCCCACTCAAACTGTCCGGTTGAAACAATGACGGCATTCCTGGCGCTCGAACTAGCAGACCTCGGTGGCCCGGTGAGCTCTGAGATACTCACACCTGCGATTTCCGGATTCTCGGGATGAACAACAGGTAGTTGCTCCCGCGCAGCCGCCTTCACTATCTCCCCAACACGCACGATTTCCGCTCCAGACCCTGGCTCGATCTCCAGTCCAAGCTGCGCGGCATCCACCAGGACGTACCACATACCTCCATACGCCACATCGACCGTAACGGAACCGAGTCCCGGCACGTCAATCGTCGCATCGAGATGAACGGCAAAAGCGGGTACATTTTCGAACGTCACGCCCACCACTTTGTCGTCCGCGCATGTCGCTCGCACACGTATGAGTCCTGCAGGAGCCTCCAGAACCAGGTCGGTGTAGGGTTCCTGCATCGGCAACATGCCGGTTTCGAGCAGCACAGTCACAGTACAAATGGTGTTCGATCCCGACATCGGCGGATATTCGACCTGCTCCATGATCACAAATCCGGCGTCAGCCGTCGGATCGGTGGCCGGCAAGACAATGTTGCAACAGAGCCCGGGATACCCTCGCGGCTCCCGCAGCATGACCTTACGAATCCAGTCCTGATGCAGGCGCAGATACTCCCGCTTCTCGAACATTGATTCGCCGGGCACATCGATGACTCCACCGGTGATAACCCGCCCCGGTTCACCACCCGCGTGCGCATCAACAGCCGTGATCATCGACCTTAGCCGCACAGCTAGCGCCAGTCCTCGATCACACTGTCAGCCATCTTCTCTGCAATCATGATCACCGGCAGGTTTGTGTTTGCCCGGGGTACCGTCGGCATCACCGACGCGTCGGCGACACGCAGACCGGACACACCATACACACGTCCATGTTGATCGGTGACCGCTGCTGGGTCATCCTCTCGGCCCATCCGGGCAGTACCGCAGCAATGCCAGGTGCCGTGGGCGCGTTCCTTCACGAACGCGCTGAGCGCTTCCTGCTCGTGCACAATGTCGAACAGTGACACACCTCCCGAAACCCGACGCTGCATCGTGCGTCGCCGCAACGGCGCCGGCCCGTCAAGAGCCTTCGCAATTGCAGCTACGCGAAGTTCGTTCAACCGCGACACAATCGCCAGATCTCGCGATCTTTCCGTATAGCTCGTCGGGAAGGGGAATTTCGCTGCCGCCCTCATCGCCGGATGCCGGTACATCACCGCCAGCCGTCGTAACCCATCTTCG
>JBGTJM010000442.1:0-3285 GCA_041745115.1 Thermomicrobiales bacterium | reverse complement strand
ACGAATGGGCCAAGGTGATCGGGCTGAAGTACTGCCGTCTGAGTACATCCCCAAACAATCCCTGGCGAATGCCACACGGTACTTCACCCCTCAGCTGAAGGAGTACGAGACGATCGTACTCAACGCCGAAGACATTCTCTCGGAAATCGAGACCGACGTGTTCAAGCGTGTCGTGGCCGAGGTTGCCGGAGCGGCCAGCCGACTCCTCGATCTGGCGGCCACTGTTGGGCGAGTCGATGTCCTGGCCACCCTTGCCGACGTCGCCGTCGAGCGGAATTATGTCCGGCCGATCCTTGACGATGGATTGTCACTCGAAATAGAGCGTGGGCGTCATCCCGTGCTGGAAACCGTGCTCGAAGCAGGACAGTTTGTGCCAAATGATGCCAGCCTCGATTGCAACGACGCCCAGATCATCATCCTGACGGGTCCAAACATGGCTGGAAAGAGCAGCTGGCTCAGACAGGTGGCGTTGATCATATTGATGGCTCAGATCGGATCGTTTGTTCCGGCTCAGCGGGCTCGCATCGGACTTGTCGATCGAATCTTTACGCGGATCGGCGCGCAAGATGATATTGCCACTGGCCAGAGCACGTTTATGGTTGAGATGCTGGAAACAGCGAATATCCTCAACCATGCGTCAACGAAAAGCCTTGTCGTTCTCGATGAAATCGGGCGCGGAACAAGCACCTATGATGGATTGGCAATCGCCCGGGCCATTGTCGAGTACATCCACAACACGCCTCGGCTTGGCTGCAAGACGCTCTTTGCCACCCACTATCATGAGCTCACCGAGCTGGCGGCGATTCTGCCAAGAGTCCGGACATACCGAATGGATGTACTCGAAGAAGGCAATCGCGTGGTGTTTCTGCGCCAGGTGGTACCTGGAGCAGCCGATCGCTCGTACGGGATTCATGTCGCAGAGCTGGCCGGTATTCCGGGAGCTATCGTTCGTCGCGCTTCGGAGGTACTCAATGACCTCGAATCAATGGCTCGATCCGGCTCGGAAATGCATCGACGCTCAGCGGCAATGTCGTCACCAGTGCCACAATCTGCGCCTCAGCTCCAGCTCACCCTTTTTGGCGAACCAGATCCGGTTTTGAAAAAGCTTCGTGATCTCGATGTCGAGTCGCTAACGCCAATCGAGGCGATGACCAAGTTGTATGAGCTGAAACAGAGCATGGACAAGCCGCAGTAGGCACGGTGACCGGCTTGTTCGGGCGCCAAAAACCGGATGCCACTGCCGAGTCTTCAGTTCAATCGGCCATTTGAATACAAAACGAGAGTTGCACTCGGGCTCGGTGCAGCCTGGCACGTTCCTTGCTTCCTCACAATCCGACGAGATCAGCGCGACCTCGCGGAACCATGAGCCCAGGAACAGGAGCAAAGATGATTCAGTTTGGGTACACGCTTTCCTCAGAAGAACAAAGTCCTCTCGAGTCAGTTCGCTATGCTGCCCGTGCCGAAGAACTCGGGTTCGAGTTCTTGATGATATCGGATCACTATCACCCGTGGGTCAACGAGCAACCTCACAGTCCATTTGTGTGGTCCACCATTGGCGCAGTTGCCGTTGAAACCGAGAAAATCAGGCTTGGAACGGGAGTCACTTGTCCAACTTTTCGATATCACCCCGCAATCGTCGCCCAGGCAGCCGCGACTTGCCAGGAGATGATGGAAGGCCGGTTCTTCCTCGGACTTGGCACCGGTGAGAACCTCAATGAACACATCATTGGCGAAGGATGGCCGGCGTATCGCGTGAGACGGGAAATGTTCGAGGAATCGATCGAGATTATTCGATTGCTTTGGCAAGGTGGCGAGCAAAGCCACTACGGCCCCTATTACACGGTTGAGAATGCCAGGATATACACACTGCCCGAAAAACTTCCGCAGATCATCGTGGCGGCGGGTGGGCCGAGTTCCGCGGAACTTGCGGGACAGGTCGGAGATGGCCTCTGCTGTACGTCTCCAGACGAGGAGGTCGTTAGAGCGTTCGACGAGGCAGGTGGTTCCAAAATGCCCAGGTATGGCCAGATAACCGTCTGTTGGGCAGAGAACGAGGACGAGGCGATTGCGACGGCGCTTCGAATCTGGCCAAATGCGGGTTTGGGGGGAGAGCTCAGCCAGGAGCTACCAACTCCTACGCACTTCGAGCAGGCCACCAGCCTCGTCCGGGAAGAAGACATTTCGAAGGCCGTCGTGTGCGGTCCGGATCCCGACAAGTACATGCAGAAGGTTACTGAATACGTCGAGTCCGGCTTCGACCACATCTATCTTCACCAGGTTGGACCTGATCAAGAAGGATTCTTCCGTTTCTACAAGGAAGAATTAGAGGCATCACTTGTGAAGATAGCCTCCGAAAGTGCGCGACAAACCACGAATGCATAGACTCTGTGAGATCGTATGAGTGCGTTGAACGAGAGACGCGTATTTGCACTCTGCCTTCAGACGTTCATCTCAATGATCGTCAAGCGATTGAGGGGCGGTGTTTGGCGAAACCGGTCGCCTGCTCGAATGCATGTCCCAGCTGGAGCACGCCCAGATCGTCTCTGAACCTTCCGACAATCTGAAGTCCGACAGGCAATCCATCGTCGGTAAATCCACCCGGCACCGACATCGCCGGAGACCGAGTCACGGTGATGTAGTAGGCTGTCTTCATCCAGGCTATGTAATTCTCCATTGGCACGCCGTCGACCTCCTCAGGATATCTCCACTCGACGGGGAACGGGGGCACCTGATTCACCGCGCAGAGGACAAACTCGTAGGTTTCCATGAACGTGCGGACCCGCTGAAAGAGCGCTTCCTGCCTTGCCATCGCTTTGCCAATATCGGCCGCTGACATCGTCAGTCCTTTTTCGATGTTCCACACTGCCTCTGGTTTCATCTGATCGCGGTCTCGTTCAATCGTGTCGACGTTTCCGGCCGCGAGCATCCCGGCCCGAAGGTCATGGAAGATCTCGTCCGCGTCATGCAGGTCGGGCGCGATATCGTCGACGATACAACCAAGGGCCTCGAACGTTTGCCGCTGCCTCGCGAGCGTGCTCCGAACCCTCGGATCGAGTGGCAGGCCACCGAGATCAGGGCACCACGCCACCCTCACTCCCTTGAAGTCCCGCCCGAGCGGCTGAATGAACGTGTCTCGTTCTACCGGGTACGCCAGCTGGTCTCTGGAATCAGCGCCGGCCATGACACTCAGGAGCAAGGCTGCGTCCTCGACTGACCGTGCCATTGGCCCCTTCACTCCGGTCCCAATCCATGGGTACGCATTTGGCCATGACGGAACCAGCCCGG
>JBGTJM010000441.1:0-2633 GCA_041745115.1 Thermomicrobiales bacterium | reverse complement strand
TTAATCGATGTGACCAGATTGCGAATGTCCAGCAATGGGGTTGGTGGAGCCTCTGAAATGGAACTTGGAATTGGCGAATTCTTGATCATTGCGTTACCAGCGTCTCAAATGCGGGTCGAAGATGTCTCGTAGACCGTCGCCCAGGGTATTCAATCCCAGCACGATTAGGGCGATGGTGAGTCCGGGCAAGAATGCAACCCAGGGATTGACATAAAGAAAGTTTCGTCCTTCAGAGATCATTTGTCCGAGGCTCGGTGTCGGAGGCTGAGCGCCTAGTCCAATGAACGCAAGGCCAGCTTCGGCAATGACAGTGACCGCGATGTAGTAGGACGCCATCACCAGTGTCGTTCCGAGCATGTTGGGAATGAGATGACGGAGGACGATTTTCCAGGATGGAACTCCAAGGGCGCGGGCTGCCTCGACAAACGCCCGCTCTTTGAGTGAGATGACCTGGGCACGCACAATACGTGCAAATCCGGCCCAGTTGACAACGCTGATGGCGACAATCACCGCAGTCAGACCGGGGCTGAGCGCTCCGACAAAAATCACCGCTACAAGAATGACTGGGAAACCCCAGACCAGGTCGATCACCGCCGAGATTCCTCTATCGACGAGACCGCCACGGTAGCCGGCGAGGGCTCCGAGGATCATACCGAAAAACATAGAGACTATTGTCACTGCGACGCCTACGAAGAGAGAGACTGCGGTTCCGGCGGCGATCCGCCACATCATGTCCCGGCCAAACTGATCGGTGCCAAGCGGGAATCCCTCACTAAGAGGAGGAAGTAGCGTCTCCCTGAGCCGCTGATCGATGTAGAGGTCATCCCACCCGGGAACGTACATGATCGCCCCTCCTACTATTGCGACAGTCAAAAAAAACAAGGTCAGAATCGCACCTAGCACCGCGAGTTTGTTTGCCCAGAAGGGGGCAAGCCGCTCCCCCAATGTTCGGCTCGGGGCAGTAGGATCGATCAACCTGCCAGACTGCTCCGTTCCAATTGCCGCCATATCGCCCGCGCTCACAGTGAACCGGCCTTGCCGCGCGTGCGGGGGTCCGCCCACTGTTGAAGCAAGTCAGCAGCGGTGTTGAACACGATCACGGCGGCCGTCAGCAAGATCGCAAGCGTTTGTGCGACAAGGTAGTCGCGCCTGATTACGGCGTTTACCAACTGGTACCCCAAGCCCGGCCATCGAAAGATCGTTTCGACAATTAGCGTATATCCCAGGAGTGTCCGCATCATGATTCCTGCGAGCGCGATAACCGGAGGGAGCGAGTTGCGAAGTACATGAACCCAGAGAATGCGATTACTTGAGAGTCCCTTGGCTTTGAGGGTCCGGACATAATCACGGCCCAATTCATCAAGCACAGAACTCCGCACAACACGCAGATTGATCGCCAGAGCTTCAGCTGCGAGAACGACCGCCGGCATGATGATGTGTTTCGGAGTTTCGTAACCGGCGACTGGCAACCAGCCAAGTCTGACCGTAAACAGCTGAATCAGAAGCACAGCCAGAAAAAAGTTCGGGATTCCCATGCCAATGACAGCGATGAGTAGCGTTCCCTGATCGAAAAGGGAGTTCCTCTTTGAGGCAGCAAGGACGCCGAGTGGGATTGCCAGGCCGATACTAAGCAATGCTGCAAGCGCGGCAAGTTTCAACGTGTATCCAGCGGAAGTCCTGAGAATATCGGATATCGGTGTGCCGTTAATTAGCGATGCACCAAGATCGCCTCTGAACAGGCTTCGCATATACGTCAAATACTGAGTGAGAATAGGCTCATTGAGGCCGAGTTCCTCGCGAATTCGGTCAACAGTGAGTTGTCCTGTTGGATGACTGGAAAGTACATCTGCGACATCGCCCGGCGCGAGGCGCATGCCGTAGAAAACCGCAAACGATGCGGCCACCAATAGCACAAATGAGTAAATTGTTCGGTAGGCGATTGTTCTGGCCATTCGACAATGAGACCGCGTACGTGGAGAGAGAAACTGAACGCCCGGCAGTCATAGAGATGACTGCCGGGCGTAGAAGCCGAGTTCTATTGCTCGACCCACACGTCATTGAAGAGCGGATAGAGCATCGACTGGGACGGCGTAAACCCGTGCACCGACGTCCGGTTCACCCAAACGCCATTGGCCGTGACGACGGGAATCTTTGTCAGTTGCTCGGCCCAGACGAGCTGTGCTCGACTGGCAGCATCGATGAGCTCCTCCTCTGAGGCGGCAGACTGCCAGTCATCAAATGCCTGGATCAGATCAGGGTTGTCACCGTTGTAGGCAGAGCTGGGAAGCACCTTCGCGAAGATCACCAACACGTCCATTGGAGACGACCACAGCCATTCCTGACTCCATGATGGTGGCTCAGCTGCACGAGCTTCCTGGAATGCACCAAGTCCGAGGTTCTCGTTGGCCATTTCAGCGCCGATCTCACGGAGGTTTTCGCTGATGATCTCCATAATCGGCTGATTGAATGGCTGATTCGAGAAGTTGACATTGGTCCAGGAGAGCCTGACTCCGTCCTTCTCTCGAACGCCATCGGATCCTTCGACCCATCCTGCTTCCTCGAGCAGCGACTTCGACAACTCTGGATCAAATTGGTTGAACGCCTCTACCCCAGGTTCGTACCACTTCCAGTTG
>JBGTJM010000440.1:0-5902 GCA_041745115.1 Thermomicrobiales bacterium | reverse complement strand
GCAGAGTCGGTCGTCGTGCTCGATTTCGGGTCGCAGTACAGCCAGCTGATAACGAGGCGCGTTCGTGAAGCCGGCGTGTACAGCGAGCTGGTGCCCTTCGATGCACCCTGGGAACGCATTGCAGCGCTCAATCCGAAGGGCCTGATCCTCTCCGGTGGGCCGGCCAGCGTGTACGAGGCAGGCGCTCCGCAGCTTCCGTCCTGGATCTGGGAGCACGATCTGCCTGTCCTGGGAATCTGCTATGGGCTGCAGCTCATCGCCCGCGATCTGGGCGGCAAAGTGGCGCCCGCAGACCGACGAGAATATGGCCCTGCGTCCCTCGAGATCGTTGAGCCGGGTGGGCTATTCGCGGGGCTTCCGGACCGTCTCGATGTCTGGATGAGCCACGGCGATCACGTCGACTCCTTGCCGCCCGGTTTCCGGCTGCTGGCCCGCTCTACGAACGCGCCGATCGCGGCCATCGGGCGGGACAGCATCGTTGGGATTCAGTTTCATCCTGAAGTTGTGCATACGCCGCAAGGCGGTGCGATCATCCGCAACTTCCTGACGAACATCTGCGGATGCGCCATGACCTGGTCGCCGGAGTCATTCGTCGACGCAGCTGTCCGGGATATTCGGCAGAAGGTTGACTCGAAGCGGGTTCTGCTCGCTCTGAGCGGCGGGGTCGACTCGTCGGTGGCCGCTGCTCTTATTCACAAAGCCATCGGCGATCAGCTCACCCCGGTATTCGTCAATAATGGCCTTCTGCGGCAAGGCGAAGCTGAGCTCGTCCGCGAGGTATTCGCCCGCCATTTCGGCATGCATCTGGTCTACGCGGAGGCGTCAAATCGCTTCCTTTCCAGACTGGCCGGGATCGACGATCCGGAGGAAAAGCGCAAGATCATCGGCGACGAGTTCATCCGGGTGTTTGAGCGGGAAGCGCTCTCGCACGGTCCGTTCGAGATTCTTGCTCAGGGGACCCTGTATCCCGACGTGATCGAGAGCACCACCGCCGATACCAAAGCCGCGGCCAAGATCAAAACCCACCACAACGTCGGAGGCCTTCCAGACGATCTCCAGTTCGAATTGCTGGAGCCGCTGAAATTCCTGTTCAAGGATGAGGTGCGCGCGGTTGGTCACGCGCTTGGGTTGCCGGACGAAATCGTCTGGCGACAGCCGTTTCCAGGTCCGGGACTCGCCGTTCGTTTGCTGGGCCCGGTGACCGAAGCCGACCTCGACCTGTTGCGTCGGGCCGATGCCATCGTCCGCGAGGAAATCGAAGCCGCCGGGCTGGAGCGGGAAATCTGGCAGTTCTTCGCCGTGCTGCTTCCGGTGCACTCGACCGGCGTGATGGGCGACTACCGCACCTATGCCAAAGTCTGTGCGATCCGGGCCATCACCAGCGAGGATGCCATGACCGCCGACTGGGCCCGCATCCCCTACGACGTGCTGGCGAAGATGAGCAACCGGATCGTCAACGAAGTCCGCGGGATCAATCGGGTTGTGTATGACATCTCGTCGAAACCGCCCGCAACGATCGAGTGGGAGTAGTAGCAGCTAGCAACCTGCCGCTTAGGTGCATTTCGAAGGAATCTCGAGTGAGCTGGCTGAGTCTAGAGGTCAAGTTTCCGTAGAAGATTTTGGTTTGAAAGCTCAATCAAATCAGCGACCCCTCCTCAACTTAGGGCTGCGTTGATTTCACTGGCGTATCTGATCCAATTCGCTCGAACGGATCCGTATGACCTCTTCAGTCTCTGTTCGTCGCGCTTGCCACAAATCGAACCTCGGAGGTTCGCTAGGCTGGGAAAAGTTGGTTCACGGCGCGACCCTCCAATCCCTACCCAATCGGATTCGGACAAACAGGGTTTCAACGTTCTTCCACTCCCAGGCAGGAGCTCACAATGCCATGAGAAAGCGATCTCCGCTGAGATTGATCGCACTGCTTTTGGGTCTGGTGGTCGCGATCCTGGCGGCCGGCGCGGCATACGACATCCTGCGGTTCGATCAGACGAGTGGAGGGACACCCCCGGATTACGCCGACTTCACTGGAGAACCGATCGATTGGTCAAACCAGGAGAGATCGGCTGATGGGTTTCGAGGCAGCGGCTATGTGCTGACTCCGGTCTTCAATTGCACGACCGGCATGATCAGCTTCGAAATCGTCGGGTTGGCAATTGACTTCCGAGCGGTTTCCGAGCGTGGCCTGGCAGTGCATCAGCCGCGTGAGGCATGCCGGGACGCTGGATTCGATCCACAGTTCTGACTGTTGAGAAAGATTTGCCTGCGTCAAAGCGATTGAGTGGAGCTTAGGAAAGGCCGTGACGGCGCAAATGTCACGATCGATGACGTGAAACTGCTGGGCAAATGCCAAGGGCAAACCTGCACGTTGAACTGTGACGACGGTTTGCTTGCCGGCATTCGTGATCAGTGCGCTTTCGACGCTGCATTTGCAGAGCCACGCTGACCAAGCGACAAGCGGTCCGACCGAGGCCGTAGCCCCGAGTCATCGTGCGCAACGTCAGGCCCAGGCAGCTAATGTGTAGCCGTGCGCTCGAACTGGTCGAGAGCATCTCGCATGAGTTCCATCGCGTCTTCGATGCTGAGGCTCTGGCCAGCGTAATACGCCTCTTCGAACATTGCCTCGCCGAGCACCGTGCACAGGTAGCTCTTGACCTCCGCGATCCACGGCTCGTCCTCTACAAGAACTCCGATTGCATCGCTGTGCGCACGAACTGCCCCGTAGATCCGGACCGCGTCGACCGGCTGAACCCGCGCCACAAACGCCCCCACAACGTTGAGCGCGAGGCTGACGATTTCGCCCCCAATTTCCTGCCATATGCGGTCTGCTTCCCTCAGCGACTCTGCTGCCGCCGCGAGATCTCCTCGTCGTAGTTGCACGGCGGCCGAGGAGATGAGCGACGACCAGATTGTTCCGTTTTGAATGGATGCTGTGGCCTGCCGCAGCGACTCCCTGAAGCATGCCGCAGCGCGATCCAGGTCGTTCTGAAGAAACGCAAGTCTGCCGATCTGATATAGCGCAAACGACGAAAGACGTGGATCGTCCGATGATTCAACAACCGCAAGCGCTTCCTCGGCATACACTCTGGCTTCTGCATAACGGCCGTGCTCCCGCAAGTTGATTGCGAGGCACAGCAACGCCGAGGGAATCAAGCGACGATGCTCTGGCGATCGCGCCAGGAGCGACAATCCTTCGCGCGCGCTCGTTTCTCCATCTTGTATATGGCCCGCCATCGTTTCCAGATTTCCCAGAAAGCTGAGCGTGATGCCAAGCAGGTGATCTGGAATCAGCTGCTGCTCAGCAAGCTCTAGCGATCGCTTTCCAAACTCCAGGCCCTCGCGGAAACGCCCCCGGAGGTAGAGGTAGTAGTGGAGACTGGTGAACAGCGTCGCGCAGGATGCTGCATCGCCACATTCGCTGAATTGCGCGAAGGCCAGCCGGACGTTCTCAAACTCCTCATCAAGCACCAAGAGATCGACGGTACTCATCGAGTGCGAAACAAAGCTTTGGCCGAAGTTTTCAGATACGAAGCGCAGAATCCACTGGGCAAGTGCCCGGCGGGCTCCGTCCGCTTCCCCCGCCTGCAAGAGTGCATCAATCGCGAACTCGCGAAGGGTTTCCAGCATCGTAAAGCGCGGTCGGCCGTCGGACCCTATTGCCCGTCTGATCAAGCTTTTGTCCACCAATGACGCCAGCCCACTCAACAGATCGATCTCATGGACGCCTGATTCCATAGCCACAGTGTCGATCGCTGGAATCGTTGACCCTGCGGGAAAGATGCCGAGCCGACGAAAGAGCGCCCGCTCACCGGGCGAGAGCAGGTCGTAGCTCCAGGCGATCGTGTCTCGCAGCGTCTGCTGCCGGGTGGGCAGGTCCCGCGGTCCGCCGGTGAGGACCGACAGTCGGCGATCCAGATGCTCGAGCAATGTGTCGGTCGGATAGTATTTCACCCGGCTTGCCGCCAGCTCGATCGCCAGCGGCAGACCATCCAGCCTCCGGCAGATTTCGGCAACGGCAAGCGCATTCCCAGGGGTTAGCCCAAATTCGGGTGCCACGGTGCGAGCAGCCTGAACAAAGAGCGCGGCCGCGGGATTGTCCTTGAGCCGCTCGGGTTCTACCTCCGCGCGGTCCGGCAGCTCGAGCGGCTGAATGATGACCTCATGCTCTCCACGTACTCGCAAGTGTTCGCGACTCGTCGCCAAAATACGCAGCTCCGGTGCGTTGGACAGCAACGTCGCGATTTCCGGCGCCGCCTCGATAACCTGCTCGAAGTTATCGAGCAAAAGCAGAATCCCTCGATGGCGCACTGTGATGCCAAGCGTCTCCCAAAGTGGGCGCGTTTCCGTTTCTTGCACGCCGAGCGCCTGGGCTATAGCCGAGGCCACCAGCTGGGGATCGGTGATTGGCGCCAGATCGACGAAGACCGCACCATCCGGGAAAAACGGTTCCGCAACGTTCGCGACCTCCAGCGCCAGACGCGTTTTGCCCACGCCTCCTGGTCCTGTAAGCGTCGTGAGCCGCCGCTCATCTCCCCGAACTTGCGAAACAATGTCGTCCACCTCCCGCTCGCGGCCGATCAGTGGCGAGTCGGCCACCGGCAACCCGGGATCTGGGACCAAAGCTGGCGCAGACGTCCGCAGCGGTTGTTGCAGGTTCGGCCTGGCTGCCTGGAGGAGTGCCTTACGATCTTCACTGCTCAGATCTAGACCCGCGGCCAGCATCCGCAACGACTCCAGATGTGGAGTCTTTCGCTGTCCACGCTCGAGATCGCTAATGGTGCGGGCGCTCAGACCCGAGCGTTCGGCGAGCTGTTCCTGGCTGAGTCCAGCCGCCAACTGTGCTCTCCAGATCAAGTCGCCCAATTGGCCTGTCTCGGAATGGTTCACTGCCAAACCTTCGCGCTGCCGGTCGATGTGCGAGTACGTCATAGCCATCCTAGCACTGCCGAAAACTGCCGGTAACCGCTTTAATGGGTGGAGGCCCTGTGAGAATTCATCATCTTACGGCCTGGAGACGAGAGGCAAGTTGAGGAAATCCCAACTTACAACACGCACTGCCTACGAGCGATATCTCAAGGAACGCCATCATGATCCATCCACCCAGGGACCGTGTCCTCCAAACGCATTTGCTCAGAACCCCACTTAGAGCAAGTGAGACAGGTGGCCCGCTTCGTGTGCGGCGGCGACACGATGGCACGGCTGTTTGCGAGGAAGGTGTCTCCCGATGTCCAGCGTGGCGGTCGAACGACGGTTCAGTACCGAGTTTTGGAACTGCAGTGATGTAGCCGTCTCGAAACCGTCGATTTGGAGTCTACTGAGGGCCGTGCGTGCGACACCCACGGATAGCCAACGTCGTTAGAGTCGGTGTTGGGTCGGCGAGTTGATCTGGTCGCGAAGAAGTCATTGCGAAACCCGTACCTGATCCGGTTATTTGAATCGACGAAATCACTGCTGAATGCAGACCAAGTCCAGAGACTTCCGTAGGACATCGGTGATCGCGTCGAGTTGGTCCTGAGTTGCGCGTAGCCGAGTGTTGCGACCTTGCCGGTTGTTCCGACGTTGTTTTTCTATTGAAGGTACTCATTCCCACGGACAGCGCTTCAGCGATAAACTGCAATTTGGGACGCTTCGGTCCTGTCGACGAAGGTTAGTTGCGCCCGGAGATTGCGCTACCGCTGATCCCTTCTGCAACGAAGCATCCGGCGAAGCGCGAACGACTGCTGGTGCAATTGAAACCAATAACAATCTGGCTGGAAACAGAGGGTAAGCTCAGGAGATTCGATGAAACGCAGCAGGGTAGCTGTCACTCAGGTTCATGTCCGCCATCTCGACGTCGAGCGGAATCTGGAAACACATCTCCAGATCATTTCCGAAACGAGTGAAGCCGGATGTGACCTTGTCGTAT
>JBGTJM010000439.1:0-4629 GCA_041745115.1 Thermomicrobiales bacterium | reverse complement strand
CAGGATATTGGTGGCCGGCACGTCATCGTCGTCGAGGACATTGTCGACAGCGGACTCACGCTGCAGTATCTGCTGGACAACTTGCAGCGACGGGATCCGGCATCGATCACAGTCGTCGCGCTCCTGCGCAAGATCAAGCCGGATGCCATTGACGTCGCAGTCGATCGCGTAGGGTTTGATATTCCGGACGAGTTCGTTGTCGGCTACGGTCTTGACTACGCCGGAAAGTATCGGAATCTTCCATATATCGGTGTTCTGCGTAGCGATCTGATCAGTTCGCAATAAGGACCCGGTGGTACACTTTTCCTTTGCGGCCGGGCTTCTCGTCGACCAGCGTTTCATTGATTTTTTCCGGCCGGAGGAACCAGACAATGAGTGAATTGCGAAGACTGCGAAGCAGCACGATATGGCTCGTGCTGATCATCGCGGTAATCGCGTTGTGGTTTCTGGTCGTCAACAATGATGGCTCACCAACCAATAAGGACTTCGCCACCGTTGCCCAGGAGATCGCCGCTGGGCAGGTCGAGAGCCTGTCGATGTCGGCCGATGGCAATTCCGTCTCGGTACAGTACCTGAACGACGAAGAGAATGATGCAAGGACGATTCTGCCTGGCGCGACGACGATCTACGAGTCTTTGGCTGCCTATGGCATAGAGGCCACTGAAGCGCCACCAATCGAAGTGCGACCGGCAAGCCGTTGGGGCAACTGGATCGGCACCCTCGGCTTTCTCCTCCCGATGCTCATTCTGATTGGAATTCTGATCTTCTTCATGAGGCAGAACCAGGGCTCCAACAGTCAGGCAATGTCGTTTGGCAAAAGCAAGGCGAGACTTTTCGCGAGCGACAACCCCACGATCACCTTCTCGGACGTCGCCGGTGTCGACGAAGCCAAGGAAGAGCTCGTCGAAGTCGTTGAATTTCTGAAGTATCCGGAGAAGTTCCAGGCACTTGGTGCACGGATTCCCCGAGGCGTACTTCTGGTCGGTCCGCCGGGCACGGGGAAGACCCTTCTCTCTCGTGCAGTGGCAGGTGAGGCTGGCGTTCCATTCTTCAGTATTTCGGGTTCCGAGTTCGTGGAGATGTTCGTCGGTGTTGGCGCAAGTCGCGTGCGCGATCTGTTCGAGCAGGCAAAGAAAAGCGCCCCATGCATAGTGTTCGTCGACGAGATCGATGCCGTGGGTCGACAGCGCGGCGCCGGACTCGGCGGCAGTCATGACGAGCGAGAGCAGACGCTCAACCAGATTCTGGTGGAGATGGATGGATTCGATAGCAGCACAAACGTGATCGTGATCGCAGCAACGAATCGGCCCGATGTTCTGGATCCTGCTTTGCTGCGTCCCGGACGCTTCGATCGCCAGGTGATTCTCGATCGCCCCGATATTCAGGGTCGGCGAGCAATACTTGACGTGCACGCGCGTGGCAAGCCATTTGAGTCAGACGTCTCGATCGAAAACCTGGCCCGGCAGACCCCAGGCTTCTCAGGTGCAGATCTGGAAAACCTCGTCAATGAGTCCGCAATTCTCGCTGCCCGACGAGGCAAGAAAACAATCGGTCGCAACGAGCTCACGGAGGCGATCGACCGTGTAATCGCCGGTCCACAGCGGAAGAGCCGGGTCATCACTGAACGCGAACGCATGATGACTGCCTATCACGAGGCCGGACATGCGCTCGTGGCAAGGATGCTCCCCTACGCCGACCCGGTTCGCAAGGTGTCGATCGTTGCCCGAGGCATGATGGGTGGATATACCAGAGTCGTCCCCGACGAAGATCGGCTGTTCAAGACGAAACGGCAATTTGAGGACGATCTGGCAGTATTCATGGCTGGTCACATCGCAGAGTTGATGGTCTTCGATGAGCAATCGACTGGAGCAGCGAACGACATCGAGCGAGCCACGGGCATGGCTCGCCGCATGGTGACTGAGTTCGGGATGAGCGCAAACCTTGGCCCTCTCGCATTCGGCAAGAAGGAGGAGCTGGTTTTCCTCGGTCGAGAAATAAGCGAGCAGCGCAACTACAGCGATGAAGTCGCTTATGAAATCGACAAGGAAATTCGTATTCTCGTGGATCGGGCACACGATCGGGCGAAAGATGTGATCACCGAGCACTTTGACAGGCTCGTGGCGATCTCCGAGCTTCTTATCGCTGAGGAAACGATTGAGGGCGAGCAGCTGGAAGCACTTTTCGATTCACCTCGGCCAGCTCCTCAGCTTTCTGGCCCTCCGGCGTCGAGCCCAGCCATAAAAACAGCCTACAACGTTACGGCAAAGCCCCGCCGGACGCGCAGGAAATCTGACGACGGAGACCGCCCACCTCTTGCTGGGAATTTGAAACCGCAACCCGCAGACTAGTCCCGAACAGCGCAGCACGCACAACGGCCCGGTTCGAAACCGGGCCTGTTCTGTCCCCCCAGAGGTGGAGGCATGGGGACTCGAACCCCAGACCTCTACAGTGCGATTGTAGCGCTCTCCCAACTGAGCTATGCCCCCGTGGGAAGGAGCTTGAGTATACGAATGTCAAGGCAGGGGCGTCAATCGGCGCCCGGCGCTTGTCAGCGCGTGTTCGCTACAACATGCATCTACCGCTATGGGCAGGCACAGCCGAGGCTGCGCACGTACGTCCATATTCGCGGCGATACGCATAGACGCCCGGAACGCAGCCCGGTATACTTTTAGGAACGAGCGCGGGTGTAACTCAGTTGGTAGAGTGTTTGCTTCCCAAGCAAAATGTCGTGGGTTCGAGTCCCATCACCCGCTCCAACGGCAAGACCCCTACACTGGCTGATCGCCGATCTCCAGAAAATGAGGACCTTTTTGCCGATTCGCGAGCCTGAATATGTATTGTTTTGGAGGCAGAATGCCGGGCCGCCGCTGCTAAGCTCCAGAGGAGACCGGCAGATGTCCCACTCGTTCCACAGATTGCCACAGAACATGAGGAGGCCTGTGGCCGAACCAATCCCCCGTGAGAACCTCATCGCCCGCTTCTCGGCGGCGCAACGGATGCGCCGTCTTTCGTCGACCGAGTACATTGCCAGTATCCAGGCATCGACGAAGTCTGAGAATCCACGCCATGGTGGTGGACGAACTTGATTCCGGCTCTGTAGCCACATTAGGACGGCAATAACTTCTTGACACACCACCGGTTTAGCCCATCGACAGATCGCGCATAGTGAAGTCCGTCGCCCGCAGCCCGGGCAATTGGTAACCCCCATCCCTGACTCAACGCGTCGCTGTCGACTGACTTTGTCATGTCCGGTGAGCGCGTTTCAGACACAGGCACGTATGGTGCACCTTGGTCAATCAGAACAGCTTCCATGTGATTATGGAAACATCGCAGGGAAATATGCATAGTGTCCCCTTTACTCTGGTCGGCGTTGTACGCGTGCCTGACGATATTGCCTGCGATTTCGGCCACGCACGAGTTAAACAAAGCCTGCCATGTTGGATCCGGCAGGACCGGTAAAGTCTGCCCGGCAACACGCCAGTATTGGTCGAGTAAGTCGTGGACCCGGTCCATCCCTACGGCAGACGCCTCCACCTCTCCCTCAGTTTCGATCAGGGGTTTTAATCTACTCGTACCCATTCACTCCGTCCTCCACGGTGGGATATAACTGGAAAACTTGGTCCAGGGAGGTGAGCGAAAAGAGAGTCGATGGCTGCTGTCCCGCTGCGGCGACGCGCACGTCACCTCCTGCTTCACGAGCGGTGCGCAGCCCGCTTACGAGGGCGCTCAATCCGGAACTGTCAATGAAACTTACATTCCCGAGATTGACCACGATCCTCCGATAACCGTTGGCCACTGCTTCCGCGAAGGCCTGCTTAACTTCCGCCGCGCTCGTGAAATCCAGGCGCCCTGACAAGTGCATAATCGCGAGATCGCTACCACGAGCATCGATCGAACTCTCAATTCTGTTTGGCATTTTCATCCTTCCTGCGACGTGGTTCATTTGCCGCCTGTACCGGCCCGTCCGTGTACGGACGAGGCACTTTCCAGAGGTACCGCGGCATCCTCTTTTCTAGGGTTATAAAGTGCCGCGTCAAGGACCACGCTAAGCGCGACAAGGTCAAAGATGGCCCACCCAACATTAACCACCACAGGTATACCGTCATCATGAAGGCCAAAGGCCAACCGGGCAAGGCCGACGACGATCGCGACAACCAGCAACACCATAATGATGAGTTGCGGGCGAACCAGACGCAACGACACACCGCTTTGACGGGTTTTAGGTGTTACGACGAAGCCGAGTTTCTGACCAAAAAACACGCTGCCGATTGCGGTCGTCACGGACTTAATCCAGACAGGGAACAGAGCCAAGCTATATTGTTGACCCCGCCAGCTTGGAAGACCCCAACTCACCACTACGAAAAGGAGTTGGTTCACGATCAAGAACGGTATCAGGCGCCAGAAAAACTCGTCGGAAAACGCTCGAATCGGAATCCAACCGAAGAGGAGAAACAGGATGGGGGCAGCCAGATACACAATCGCGAAGAAGCCGGATAGATAGCTCCACATCGTCGCAAAATACATCAATCGCTGCATAGGACTTAGGCCGGGAAAGGTGAGCGGGTTCTCCCTGAGCATCACTTGAATGGTTCCTTGCGCCCACCGCAGTCGCTGTTGCAGCGCTGTTCC
>JBGTJM010000438.1:0-3772 GCA_041745115.1 Thermomicrobiales bacterium | reverse complement strand
GCCGGGCGCAGCTCGCTCGCGAAGAGATCATTCGATTACGCGAGCTTGGGATCTGGACGCTCGTCCGATTCCAGTCTGGCTATCCGATGCGCTGGCGAGAAAAGCTCAGCGCGTTGGCGCCACCTGTGATGTTTGGTTCAGGACAGATCATGGGCATCGATTCCGGTTCGACGCTGTCGATCGTTGGATCACGTGATATCGGGGAAGTACTCAGCGAGATCGCCACTCATATTGGTAGCACTGCGGCAAGAAGCGGATATGCAGTGGTCTCAGGTGGAGCAAGAGGAAGCGATCGTTGGGGAATGTATGGCGCTCTCCGCTTCGGGGGTCTGGCGGTTGGGGTGCTTCACGGAGACCTCCTTCGGGAGTGCGCCAGATCGGATGCGAAGCGCTACATCGCTTCTGAGCAGCTCTGCCTGATGTCTCACGTTCATCCCGATGCAGGCTTCACCACGGCGAATGCCATGATTCGAAACCGGTATATCCACGCGCTCGGCAATGCGACGATCGTGATCTCGACGGCAAGGGGCACGGGTGGGACGTGGTCGGGGTCGATGGACAATCTGAAGCGGGGATGGTCGCCGCTGCTGGTCTGGACTGGCGATGGAGCACCGGAGGCGAACCACGCGCTGGTTGATGAGGGCGGGTTTGGGTTCGCCGAGATCCCGGAGGATACAGATGGGTTCGAGGCGCTGATCGAATCTGCGCGGATTCACACCTCCAAACGAGCGGATAGCGAGGCGAAAGCGACGCAGCAGACCCTCTTCCCCTGAGCAATGGGGGCGTTGCGTTGCAGATCATCGAACTGCGAATACGTGCACTGAATCAGACAAAAAATACGTCGTTCTGGGAATGCCGCCTGAACCACGGTACGTCATGATCGGATGCACGTGGCCTGCACGGCAGGTGACGCGATTCCGGCCGGATGCTCTTTCGCTCAGCGGGCTGAAATACGAACCGAAACACATTGACTTCCGGCCTGCATTTCGCTATAAGAAATGTAGCCAATGCTTCACACGAGACGATGATGTCCCGCCTGATCGACATTCGGTTCTGTTCGGGTGGCGGTACCTGTCCCCAGGTGCGCCTGTGGAGCAGTCAGTTCGTTTGCCCGAGCTGGTTATTGTTCGCGTGAGAAAGGGGGTGGGCTTCGGCGAAATCATCACCTAGCGTTTCATGTCACGACCGTAATAGAAACGGCAAATGAAGGGGTTCAACATGACTGAGCGATTTGAGAACAGAGTTCAGGAAATTCGAGACATCATGGACGATGCCAGCGTTTCCCGACGCACCGTGCTTCGGGGATCTGCCGGCGCGGGACTGGCGGGGATCGCTGCGGTGATCGGGGTTCAATCGACGTCAGCGGCTGGATCTTCAGCTCTGCAGAACCGACTGACCCGCTCCCTCCAGGATGGAACGCCGATGGCGGTACCCGCCGTAGGTCCACAGGACGATGGCACCAATCTCTGGCGGGTGGTCGTTGGCGGCATGGATATGGAGAACGAGATCGAGTATCACACGTTCTTCCCCGGCGAGATCACGATCAATGCGGGCGATTCGATCTGGTTCGCCTATGAGATGCCGATGTTTCATACCGTTACATTCACCTCGGTGGAAGAGGCGCCGCCGATTCTTATCCCCGATCCTGAAGCAGAAGCGCCAGCAACGCCCGATCCTGCAGCAATGCCAAAGCTGATCCTCAATCCGATCATGATGACCGGGGCTGGAGGGAACGTGGTCGATGGCAGCGAGCTGGTGAGCAGCGCCGGTGATGTTTTCAGCGATCCGAGTGTCCCGTGGATCTTTTCATTTCCGACGCCTGGAACCTATGACTATGTCTGTATCCCGCATGCCTTCAACATGCAGGGGCGCGTCATCGTACAGGAGGCGGGCTCGGACCTGCCGGCTGACCAGGCGGCCTACGATCAGATTGCGTCTGAGGCCATGGCGGCATTGCAGGCAGATGGGCTGGCCCAGATCGAGATGTACAGCACGCCAGCGCAGTCCGAGAAGGCTGATGGCGGCACGTTGTGGGAAGTAGCGGCTGGAGCCGGTGGACCGACCTCGGTGCGAGTAATGCGATTCCTGCCGCATGATATCGAGATCACCGTGGGCGACTCGATCAAATACGTCATTCAGTCGGAGGGGGAGCCTCACACCGCCACGTTCGTGGGCGAAGGGGAGGAACCGCCGGCAGACCTCATCGAAGAAACGTTTGCCGACGGATCTCCGAAACTGGTGCAGAGCATGGAAACCTTCCTGCCGCAGGGCGGCAACACCTGGAGCGGCACCGGATTCGTGAACTCCGGCTTCATGGGTATTCCGGCGCTCGGATTGCCGATGGAGTGGGAAGTGCTCTTCGATACCCCGGGCGAGTACATCGTGTACTGCATCCTGCATGGAGGTCCGGACGGCAGCCGGATGGCGGGCACGGTGACGGTCAACGAGGCGTAGATCAGCACTTTCGTTCGACGTAACGAATCGCGGGTGGCTGGGAGACCAGCCGCCCGTTGCACTTTGGCCAGGAATTGCGACCTGCCAGATAGATGGCGCTGAGGTCGGAGCTTCAGCCACTTCACTCAGGTTGACAGCGAACGGAACGCGAGGGAGTGCAATACGGAGTTTGGCGGTTTGCGGTAGGCTCCTTGTATGGAGACTTCTGCCGGCGCGGCGGCTCGCGCTTTTCACGACCGGACGAAATATGTGGTTGTCGACACCGGCGCAGGTGCCGGCGACATCCGGATGGGTGTCGGGGCCGAGGAAGGCCCGGCACTGGGAGAGCAGAATCCGGAGCTGGAGCCTTCGCCGTTCAAGAACTATCTCGATCTCGAGTCGGTCCCGCTGCCTGCTTCACCACTGGTGACCGACGTGGCGGCGCTGAAGGCGATTGCAGCGCCGGGCGAGACTGCTGACGAAGCTCGGGAGGTCGATCTCGATCTGTTGGGCAGGCTGCTGTTCCGGACGGCGGGTTTGCTGAAGGAATGGGTTTCGCCGTGGGGCAAGTCGATGCATTTCCGGGCTTCGGGATGCACCGGCGCGCGGTATCACCTGGAGTTCTATGCAGTCGTGGGGGCCATGGATGGTCTCGAGGCCGGGGTCTACCACTACGATCCTCAGTCGCACGGGCTGCAACAGATTCGGTCGGGTGATCTGCGCCGGCAGGTCGTCGAAGCATGCGGAGAGCATCCTGCAGCAGCAGAGGCGCAGGTCTTTTTGATCTGTTCCAGCGAGTTCTGGCGAAACGCCTGGAGATATCAGGAACGGTCGTGGCGTCACGCGTTCTGGGACCTTGGCACGCACGCGACCAACCTGCTGGCGCTTTGTGCGAGCGAGCATCTGGCGGCTACGGTGCTGATGGGGTTTGTCGACAAGCAGGTCAATGTCCTGATCGGGATCGATGAGGAGCAGGAGGCCGCGCTCGGTGTCTTTGCGATAGGACAAGGCGCGGAGGTGGCGTCGAAGGGTCGTGAGGTGCTGTCTGCTGTCGATCATCGGGTTGCGCCGTCGTCGCCGCACACCATCGAATTTCCGGCCATCCAAGTCGTGCACCGTGCCTCATCGTTTCCGACTGGCGAAGAGGTATCCGCGTGGCAGTCGACGCCACTGGAACGGACGCTCGATCCTGTCGAAGGTCGTATGATCTCACTATCGCCGGTGTCTCTGCCGGAGGAAGACGTCGAGCAGGTCATCCTGCGGCGGCGATCGAACCGGCACTACGCGACTGACGTGCCAATGGCGTTCGATCAGTTCTCGGCGGTGATCGAGACGGCGA
>JBGTJM010000437.1:0-2711 GCA_041745115.1 Thermomicrobiales bacterium | reverse complement strand
GTCGACCAGCCGATGGTCCGACGCCGCGGCGAACGCCACCTTCATCACCCTGCCCATCATCCTGTGTATCTGAATGCTTCATCGATTGATCGTCGGCGGCATCGCAGTTGGGGCCATATGGGCGGAAGGCGTTTTGAAGTTGAAGTCATGCCCGATTGTATGCGTCTCGAAGGTATCCGATCAGTTCAGCATCGACGTCATCTGGAGTAGACACCGCGATCCTGTGCGTGCACATGCCGGTCGCCGCCTGAAGGCGCTCGTTTGCCTGCTCTCCAGGCAGGTTGATTCCGACGTCAATGCGAGACTTCGTCGCGGCGGTGATCAGCCCAAACTGCTTGCTACGCCGCAACGAGACACTTGACTTTTTGGGTGCTATTTGCACGTCGCTCCCCAAAGATGTTGCTGCGGCGATGATTTGCTCATAGATTGGGCGCAGTGCTGCCTTGGCACCTTCGTATTGAGCATCGACGAGCTGATCCTCCGACTGCTCAGGACTTCCCACCGCGAGAAATCGATTTGCGATCAAGTTGGCGAAGCCATGGGTGACGCTGTGCTCCGTCTTGAGGTAGCCCACGATCTGACCATGTTTGTTCAAGTTCAGACCGTTGAGCAGTGCCAGCCATTCTCCGAGACTGCGACCAGTGCGTTCCGGCAGATTGGCGATCATCGCCTCGATACCAGGATCAGTCATCGATTCTCCTCCCGCTCGCTTCAATCGGGTTCAGGCACGTTCTCGGTTCGGGTCTTCGCCGGCATCATCCACATGAAGGCGCGCATCAGAGCGTACTTGGCCTTGAGGCTGGAACTGATGTCTCCGGTTTCGAGGAGTCGCTTCAACTCGGGAAGAATCATCGCCCATGTGGAATCGACCTTGTCGAGTTTGGGAGTGTCGGTCGGCCAACCGCTATGACGGAGTGTGACTTGCGTGCTGCCGTCGATTTCCTCGAGTTCCCAGGTGACGACTGTCCAGGGATCATCGCGGGTCGTTAACCGTTGGGTATGAGAAAGCAGCCGCGGAGGATCCACCTCCAGCACGCGTCCGACGATGAAGATGCGTTTCCCATCTGGTGACTTGTAGTAAAGGGGGGCGCCGGTCTCGAGAGTCGACTCGAGCATGGTATCCATCATGGCGCGCTGCTTTCCGCTCAGACGGGTAAGCTCATTCCAGACGCTCTGGATAGAAGCATTGATGACGATCTGATGTTTGAGCTCCTGGTCAGCCAATTGCTTTGTCCTCCCGCTTGGCATGTTCTGAATCGTCGAGATGCGATTGCTCGACGGTGCCTTTCAAGCCGACCAGCGCTGCAATCCATGGTTGGGTGAACTGCGAGACCCATCGGTCATGAATCGCCTGAATGGGCGCAGCATTCAAATAGTTGAGCTTCCGGCGACCTTGCCTTTCAACCAGAACGAGATTTGCATTTCGCAATACCGCCAGGTGCTGAACCACAACGTAGCGATTCAATTCAAGGGCTGACACGAATTCTCCGGTTGCCAGCGGTCCATCCCGCAAGAGATCGAGCATGAACCGGCGAACTGGATTCGATAGCGCTCTCCACACTTCGTCGTCGTCATGTGCCATTTGTATCACGTGATAATGTTACCACAGATTGGCGCCTTCTCAAAACCGACAGCATTGTGTCCAGTGGGGACAGACGGAGAACTGGTTCAAGAGTCGGAAGCTCGGCCGTGGCGGCGAGCGACTCTCCTCTCATCGCTTCTCGGCCAAACAGGTGCACGAGCACCCCCATGCCGCCGCTTGCAGTCTTCCCGACACCGTCCAGCGCTGGCTGATGCTTGCCCCGTTGGCACCGATGACGCTGGTTACGGTCCGGCTCACCCTTCTCCACTTCGGCGAATGCCGGCGGGACCGCCAGACGGAGGTCCTCCACTGGCTGGCGAGCAATCACCCAGCCAAGCCTGGTGGTGGGCCCTTGCTGGCCTCCAAGACCAGCTTCTTTTTGGATAGCCCGGGCTAGATTTTGACGAGTTCAGGGGTCTCGGCCGACGAAGCGCCAGCAAGCGCCAGAAGTTGATCCTCTCCAACTGGTTCCTCGATCAGCCAGGGAACAAGCGCGATCCTATCGGCAAGGTCGTTCACAACGACCTCGATGAGCGGTTTCTCTTCCAGGGCCCGCGCGGCCAGCAAGGGGTCGGTGGTGCCAGCAGCCAGCAGACTGCCGTTGACAACCCACCCGTATGGTTCGATACCCGCGCGACGCAAATCAGTCTGAAGCTCGGAGGCCTCTCGAACTGGCGTCGACTCGGGCAACGTCACGATGAGCATGCGCGTGAACTCCGGATCACGAAGTCGCATGAGTGGAGTCACAGCCTTTCCCGCCACAGAGCTCTCACCCATCGATCGAAGGATCTCGTGGTGATATGCACCCGTGGTATCGAGCAGCAACAAGGTGTGTCCGGTTGGGGCGGTGTCGATAACCACATATTCCTTGCGCCCTCTTCCAATCACCCGGGAAAAGGCGTGGAACACGGCTACTTCTTCGGAGCAGGGGGAAGCGAGGTCTTCTTCCAGAAGAGCGAGCTCAGCAGGTGACATGCCTGAGCCACGCACGCTCAAAACTCGCTCGACGTAAGCACGTGTCTCAGCCTCGGGATCGATCCGCTCAACCTGTATCGATAAGGCACTCTGTTCAAGAGTCTCGGCCAGATGAGCCGCCGGATCGGTCGTGGTCAGCACAACCGGCGCACCT
>JBGTJM010000436.1:0-2652 GCA_041745115.1 Thermomicrobiales bacterium | reverse complement strand
CCCTCAATCACAAGATCGCTTTCTCGGGCTTTCTGCACAATTGTGACCAGCACCGGTCCAGAGGATTCAGACGCAACTGCGTCGCGAAACCGTTCGAGCTGGTCTGTGGCCATTCGGTAGTAGCCTGTTCCGGCGTAGAACCCATCAGCTGAGATAGAGGCGAACAAGCCGGCTGCGCTGGTTTCTGGCCTTACAACTCCGTAGGTGCTGCTTTTGTAGGGAGATTTGTCCTTTGAGAAGCGGACATCCCGGTTCGGCCGAAACAGCTTCACGTCGCCGCCGAAGTGTGTCGCTGCTTCCTCCAGCAGCGCTTCCAGCGGGTCGCGGATCTCCGACTCCCAAATTTCCCGATTGGCGTCGAAGTAGGCTTTCGAATTGTCCCTAACGAGTCCTCGAAACCAGTCGATCGCCTTTGTGCCGAATCCTGTGAAGGTCTCCGCTGAATGATCTGTCATCGATGCGCCTCCTGGGGGCCGGATGTATCCAGACCGGCTCGCTGGTGAATCACGCCACACGCTCGCCCACTGGATTGAGATTAGCAGCATGCGCGTCGACTTCGTATCCTTTCCTCGCCTTTGTTCAACGGTGCGGGGCTCATCGCAACTAAGCAACCGCAGGGAGAGTTCACGAAGATGTCTGATCCAGAGAAAACCACGTACGCCGATTTCGCTGCGGTCGTTAGCTACGGGCCGTCACTTTCATTTTCACCTGATGGCTCTGAGATCGCCTATAGCAGCAATGCTTCCGGACAGTTCAACCTGTGGGTGGCGCCGGTAGACGGAGAACCACATCGCCGGCTGACCCATTTCACCGATCAGGCAGTGAGGCAGATTGCGTGGTCGCCAGCCGGAGACCAGATTCTCTTCACTGCCGATCGCCAGGGTGATGAGAAACATCAGCTCTATCTAATCGATCCAGAGGGAGGTAGTCTCACGCCTCTTACCGATCGACCAGACGTTCAGTATTTCCTGGCGGAAGCAGCGTGGTCGCCGGACGGTCGATACATTGCTTTTGCCGGGAACGATCGCGAGCCGACTGCTCAGGACACCATCATTCGGGAGATGCAGACCGGAGAGGATGACCGGCCATTGATGGATGGCCGGATCTACGAGCCGGTCGGCTGGTCACCGGATGGCCACAAGCTGACGGTTGTCGATGCCCGTTCGAACATGGATCTGCGACCGATGGTTGTCGACGTCGAGACCGGGAAAGCTACTGGCGTCGCGGTTGGAGACGATCCATCGATTTACCTTCCTGGACCCTGGAAAAGCGACGGTAGCGGGTACTGGATGCTGACCGACAAGGGACAGGAGCATACCGGGCTGGCGTTCGTCGATGCGGCAACTGGAGCGATGGAGTGGTTCCGGCAACCAGAATGGAGCGTCGAAGGAGTCGCGGCTTCTGCTGATGGCCGATTCCTGGCGTATCTGGTCAACGAGGCTGGCTTTTCGACGTTGAAGGTGGAGCGCCAGGATTCTGGCGACGCCGTGGAGGTGCCGGAGCTGCCAGTTGGCACAGCTGGCGATGGGCTCGTCTTCTCGCCAGATGGTCGATACCTCGCGTTGCTGGTCGGCACTCCGACGCGCCCGAACGAGATCTATCTCGTCGATCTCGATGCTGGCACTGTGCGTCCGCTGACGAACAGCCTGCTCAGAAATCTCGATCACGTCGTGATGGTCGAACCAGAGCTCGTTCATTTTCCATCGTTTGACGATCGGCAAATCCCGGGATGGTTGTATCGCCCGCATGGCGAAGGACCGTTCCCGGTCGTGCTATCGATTCATGGAGGTCCCGAGTCGCAGGGACGCCCGCAGTATGCCTATCGCGGTCTGTATCTATGCCTGCTGCACATGGGTATTGGGGTGCTCGCGCCAAACATCCGCGGATCATCCGGTTATGGCAAGGCATACCAGAAGCTGATTCACCGCGATCTGGGCGGCAACGATGTGAAGGATTTCGAGGCAGCCGTGCACTTTCTGCATGGTCTCGACTGGGTCGACAACGATCGGATCGGCGTGTTTGGCGGGTCGTACGGTGGTTTTGCGGTGCTCACCTGCCTTAGCCGGCTTCCCGACTTCTGGGCCGCGGGAGTCGACATCGTGGGGCCTTCGAATCTCGTGACGATGCTGAGGTCATTTCCGCCAACCTGGAAAGAAGTGGCGAAGGAGACCTTCGGCGATGTCGACAATGAGGAGGAGGACCTCCTGCGCCGTTCGCCGATCACCTATGTCGATCAGATCACCGCACCGTTGTTCGTGATCCAGGGAGCAAACGATCCTCGAGTCGTCAAAGCGGAAAGCGACCAGATCGTGGAGAAGCTCCGATCCCGGGGCGTCGAGGTCCGCTACGACGTCTACGACGACGAAGGGCACGGGTTCACGAAGAAGGAGAATGAGGTCAAAGCGCTGGGCGATTCGGTCGAGTTCTTTGCCCAGCACCTGCTTGCCTGACGTGAGAGCTCAGGATGTGCAGCGCATTTACGACAAGCGCGCCAAGGACTATGATCGTTCGGTTGGCCTTGTCGAGAATCTTGCGCTTGGCGATCTTCGGTCTGAGTTTGGTTCTCATCTGGTCGGCGAAACGCTCGAGATCGCGATTGGAACTGGGCTCAACCTTCCCCATTATTCAACGGCCGCAGTTCGCTCCGTGGGG
>JBGTJM010000435.1:0-3533 GCA_041745115.1 Thermomicrobiales bacterium | reverse complement strand
CTGGCGCTGGAGCGGGCGAGAACCGCGGCCCAAACTCCAGCGCGATCAAACTGGCGGCTTCGTTGCCGGATTCCCACAACTGGAAGGGCGTCCTGGCGGGAATATAGATGGCGTCCGTGGGTCTGAGGCTCACAAAAGTATCTGTCGCCAGCGGCTGCGATTCGGCGAGCCCCGAGCGGTTGCCCCGCCAAACTACGACTGGATTGCTGGTCGCTTTTCCGGCCTTGACGGAGACTAAGCCCGATTCCACCAGGACAACCAGATGTCCCGGGTGACTGAGCATTGAGCCGACCGTGCTTGGAATGGTGATTTGCTGAACTCTAGTCTGCAGGGTTCCCGCCGGAAATGGTAAATCGATAGAGACCTCCTGATAGGCACTCACTTGGCCGGCCAATGCTGCCGACGACCAATGCTCGATGACCAGTCCTCGCTCAATTCGCACGAAATCGAGCCGTCCAATGACGTCGATTGCATCGATCTCGATTCCCGCTAGGCCACGCTCCTGAGCGTCTTGAACGCCAAGCGCCACCGAAACCATACTGTTGTTTAGGGTCAGAACCTCTGCATGGATCTGAACTCCTGGAAAGAGGGCTCGAATGTTATCCAACTGATGCCGATAGTCTTCAGCATCTCCGGTCCAAGAGCTGCCGGATCTGTGTGTGACGAAGTCAGGGTGCAAATGCTGACGCAATCCGTCGCCGTTCCCGGCGATGTACGCGTTGACGGCGCGATAGAAGTCTTCGGCGTCTTCTTCAGCGTTGGCACTCGAGGCAACCGAGATCCAACGCGGACCGGTCGATTCCAAGTACCATAACTGGCCGAGCACGAAACCACTCATCAATATGAGGGCGATCGAGGCAAAAACCAGGGCGGAATGGCGCATAGGAATCCCTCCCGAATGGAAAACCACTCAAGCCGACCAGAACATTACGAAATGGATCTCTTCAGCGATTTGAGGTGTAACTCAATCGGTTAATCCTTGATGAGCGCCCCCCGACTGAGTTGAGGCGATCAAGAAGAATCGACGGTCACAGGAGGGGATCTGCCCGAGCTCAGAACCCACAGCGTGGCGGTGTAGCTGGAGACTCCTTCGAGTGAAGTCACGACGAGAAGGTTCCCGTTCGAGACAACGGGGGAGTCTATGACCTGACCAGTCAAAGCCAGTTGCTCGGTCCAGATCACGGACCCATCGTCCCTGGACAGGGCAGACACCCCGAACGCAGTGTCGACAACGTAGACGGTGTGATCGATCACTATCGCAGAGTTGCTCAGGCTCATGTGCTGCGTGGGTGCCCTCCAGCGCTCTATGCCTGAGTCCTCGTCGAGGCAGATCACAGTTCCGAATGCGGTCGTGATGAACAGGTTACCGCCGGCAAAGGCCGGTGAAGCGTTCTGCGCGAGGTCCTTGTCGATCGCTGCCTGCCAGAGCTCGTTGCCTTCGGCAAGGTCGATTGCATACAGCTTGGCCTCTACCGTGCTTCCGGCGTATACGCGGTTACCACTGACCGCCGGTCCAGATTCGAGCGACTGCATCTCAAAGTCCCATTTGAGGGCTCCACTTTCGCCGTCGAATGCCAGGACTCCCGTCTGAATAGGCAACACTTCCGCGTAGCGCCACCGTTCTTCCCCGGTTGTCTGGTTGAGCGCGTAGACTGCGAGTCCGCCTGCCGCTTGTCCGACCAGCCCGCTACCCAAGACGACGGTGCCGGCGTGGACCGCGATATGGAGTGGGGCAAGGTATGGGGCGGTGGCGACGTAAACGGATCCATCCACCACCACCGGTGGGGAGGCCCAGCCGCTCTGAAGATCTCGACGCCAAAGTTCCTCTCCAGTTCGGGCATCGAAGGCGTAGACAATCCCGCCGACATCGACTGAATAGACGACGCCATCGGCAATGGCGGGGGAGGCGCCGATTGAATTCTCGACTGGAGCACGCCACCGCTCGGAGCCAGTAACTGCATCGATCGCGATGACAGAACCGGCGTCGAGGTCCGACCCACTAGTGATGAATATGGTGTCATTGACGACCGCTGGGGAGCTGATCAGCCCACGGCCTGCTTCGAAGCTCCAGCGAAGCTGCAGGTCGCCAGATAGGCCCGGCCCAGGCATAACGCCACTGCGGGCAGGATTGCCTCGATCCATTGGCACGTCGAAGCCGCCGCCGGATGGAGCGAGGATGACGTTCGGGTAGTCCGCTGGATTGTCTTGCTGCCTGCTCTCGATGAATACATAAGTACCACCGAGAAGCACAACGAGCATGAACGCGGCGGCGACTGGAGCCAACCGGCTGCGCCAACTGGAGCGATCCGCCGGGAATACGGACTGACTTCCGAGCGAATCTCTCTTTGTTGTTGTCACGAGTCCAGCAGGCAGTGAAGGGAATCTGGGAGATTGCCGCGGCCGATACATGCTGACTGATTCCAGAAACAGCGTCTCGAACTGTCGGGAAAATGCTGCGCTGGCTGGTTTCGCATCGTCCAGCTGCTCCAGTCGATAAATGGTCCGGACGAGGGAAGAGTCAATGGATTCGGAGACCGATTCGCACGTCTGTGCGTCGCCTGAACTTACATGCGAGTTCCAGTAGCGCCCGGTGCTGACCGATTCGGGTTTCGACCTACGAATCCACATGTGCGTTTTCCTTCGCGATTTGGACCCCCATCAGCGTCCGAAGCTGTAGCAGGGCGCGATGTTGCGCAGCCCGGATTGCCTCATGACTCTTCCCGAGGATTTCAGCAATTTCCCTGTCTGTGAATCCCTGCAACCGGAGCTCCACAACTTCGCGCTGAAGATCGGGAAGCTGGCTTAGAAGCGTAGTGATGTAGAGGCGATCTGTTGAGGCGATCGTCAGTTCCTCCGGCGATGCGGCGCTGTCGGGAATGTGATCAGCCATCTCCAGGGAGGTGATCGGTTTGGTGGACCGCCATGCGTCGATCACCACATTGTGTGCGATCGTAAAGAGCCAGGACCGGAACCCGTTTCGATCTCTGCAGGTGTTGAGCTTTGCGAACGCCCGCATGAAGACAATCTGCGTTGCGTCTTCTGCTGCCTCCCGATCGCCGAGACGGCGATGGCAATAGCGGTGGACGGGGTCCTTGTAGCGCTCGAAAATCGCCAGAAAGGCCGCTGGATCGGCAAGTGCTTGCTCGACGAGCTCTCGATCGGTCAACTCAGTGACTCGCATGAGATAGGCTGGTGCCGGTTGTGCCTGAAGCACGCTCACTTGATCGCTCCGGGATTAATGCGAATCCAGTATACCGAGGTAGACGGTGGGGCGGCCGATCTGTGACGCGCCTTCAGTGCCGCGAGGAACGAGCGGCGTTGCACTCAGAATGTCGAAGAGGTGCTTTGGCCAAACGCTTCTGTGGGGTGCAACGTTTTCGCTACCGTGGCAGCAGGGAACGGATGAGGTGATGGTGACGACGAAGAAGCCCGGAAGCATATGCTCCCGGGCTTTTTTTGCTGCTGATTGTCAGCGATTAGTTGTAGCGGTCGTAGCCGCCGCCGCTGCTCGCCCGGCGCTCCTGGAAGCACTC
>JBGTJM010000434.1:0-3808 GCA_041745115.1 Thermomicrobiales bacterium | reverse complement strand
CGGAAGAAGGCTTTGATCGAAGTTCCCAGAGGAGTTGACCTGAATGCTACTGGCGAGCTCGATCTCATTGGCGAGGATGCCGACCTTCTCATCGATCTCGGCGATCCCATTTCGGCCAGGGCGTCAACTACCTACGACGACAGTCGATGGTCCGGCAAAGAGCCTGATGTTCAACCTGATTTGAATGCAGATCGCGTACTTCTCGAATACGCGGCCCATCCGGCGGCTGAGATAAAGATCCGGTCTGGCGGTGACTGGGAGACGGTGACGAACGTAGCAGAGGTGGCCACTGCCAACCGACCCGTGAAGATCAGAGTTATTGACGGAATCAGCGGTCAACCCGTTCCGGTCAGACTGCACATGCACGGCGAGTCAGGCGAATACCTTCCTCCTCGAGGGTATCACCGCAAGGTGAATACAGGTTGGTTCGAGGACAACTATGGTGAATTCGCCAATGATTTGAATCAGTACTGCTATATCACGGGTGAATGCATCGCGGACTTACCGATGGGTACCGTTTTCATTGAATTGACACGAGGCTATGAGATTTCACCAATCCGTGGGTCATTCGACGTCGATGCTGAGACTGACGAAGTAACGTTTACCCTCGATCGCCAGCTGCATTGGCGGGAGAAGGGGTGGGTTACGGCAGACACGCACGTGCACTTCCTCAGTCCTCAGACTGCTCTGCTTGAAGGTAGTGCCGAAGGGGTGAACGTCGTCAATGTGCTCGCCAGCCAATGGGGAGAGATGTTCAGCAACGTCTCTGATTTCGATGGGCGCACGACCTTCGGGGCTCGCGACTTCGGCGGCGACGGGGAGTTCCTGGTGCGAGTAGGTACAGAGCATCGTCAGCCAGTTCTTGGTCATATTTCGCTGCTTGGCTACGCGGGACCGATGATCCATCCGCTCGGATCGGGTGGACCCTCCGAATCCGCGCTTGGCGATCCGCTCGGCACCACAATGGCCGAATGGGCGGAGCGGTGCATCGAGCAGGGTGGGCTGGTGGTCATGCCACATATGCCGAATCCTCAGGCCGAAAACGCAGCCGATATCGTGCTCGACCTTGTGCATGCCATCGAGATGATGACGTTCAATCCTTACGACACGCAGATCAGTCCCTTTGCGCTCTACGATTGGTATCGCTATCTCAATCTTGGCTATCACCTGCCTGTTGTTGGCGGCTCAGACAAGATGTCGGCGGCTTCACTCCTCGGTGGAGTGCGAACGTATGCGCACCTCGGAGATAGCGAGTTCACCTACCAGAATTGGATGAGCTCAGTCCGGCAGGGCAACACGTTTGCGACGGTTGGCCCATTGGTAGATTTCACGGTCAACGGTCAGGTTCCAGGATCGCGAATTGACCTGAACTCGTCCGGCGGCACACTCGATGTTGCATGGCGTGTGGAATCGGTTCGAGTCCCTATCGAGCGGATTGAGCTGATCCAATCCGGGCAGGTTGTCGACGATCTGGAGGTTGGCGGCAAGTTGGCCGCGGATGGAGCAATGCAATTGCCAGTGCTCGAGTCGACCTGGTTGGCTCTTCGGGTCAGAGGGAGCTATCGCGGCCGCCCAGCAGATATTGCGGCGCACTCCAGCGCCATTCAGGTGATCGTTGGAGACAAACCGCTGTTTTCCAATACCGATGCCGTTTCGGTGTTGCAGCAGATCGAGGGTTCCATCGCCTATCTGGATACGCTCGCCCCCAGAGGCGACCTGCATCGCCTGACGCAAATGCGAGCAACGCTGGCGTCTGCTCATGCCAGAATGCACGACCGGCTTCATCGGGAAGGCGTGGGTCACACGCATACTTCCGTTCACTCGATCGATCACGCGATGGAGCATTGACTGAACCAGTGTCCCACCTCGTTTCGGCAAATCATCGAAGAGGTGGAATTTCGAATGCCTCAACTGCAAAGTCGGTCCGGCTGCAGCTCGGTAAGTCAGTCGATCTGGTCAGAGACTTCCGCCTGCCGAACGACCCTTGTGGTTTCGGCGAGTGCAGCGATAAAGATCTCAGCCATCCGGGCTGTTCGGGCACACTCTTCGCGGTCTTTTTCATTGCTCATTCGGGCAGATAGCTCACTGGTCGACGATCGTACGCCGCGCATGTATGACTCCACATACGAAACCGATGCGGCACGGGGTCCCGGTTCAGGTTCAGGCGCGTGGGCCATGTTCAGGGTTGCCTTGATTGGCGAAAGCCCAAGTTGAGAAACCGCCAGGAGCGATTCTTCGTGAACTGGTCGATCGACGAGATCGATACCAACGTAGCGATACACTTCCTGCCCATCAGGCGCAAGAGCGATCGTCGCGGGTTTCGACATCTTCCCTTTCGCGTCCCAAACGTCAAACGGCTTGATTGCGCTGGTCCCTTCCGGATCACTCATGATCGGGAACGGCAATGCGAGCTTCTGCACCATTGCTGAGTTCTGACGGGGTGAATCAATCACAATTCCAGTGACCAGTGCGCCATGGGCGAGATACCGCTCATAATTTCGGGCCATAACAGCCAACTGGCCGTTGCAGTATGGTCACCAGTCCCCACGATAGAAAACAAGGATTAGTGCTCCCGGTCCGAGGAGCTCATCGATGCACCTTGATTCACCAGATTGGTCGACTAGACACATTGCGGAGAAGTCCGACATGTCGTATCCATTCACTTCAGTTCTACAGAACGACCGTACAAGTAGTGTTTCACGCCAGCCGATCCTCCGTGACTGGGATCGCGCTTTGAGCAGTTCAAAGCCAGCTCAATCCGATGATATCGCCGTTTCGTGAACCAGCACCCGGCTGCAAGCGGTCGTCTGGCCACTAGCGGTCACTATCGCTGCGTTTGGTGGCCAGTAGTGACAGCAACGTTCCCCTGGCGTTTGGAACTTCGGACTCGCTGATTCCGTGGATAAGAATAGGTCCATCGAACCCGGATTCAAAGAGGCAATTCAGGAACCAATTCCAGTGAACGATGCCCCTCCCGGCGGGAACAACGTTGCCAGCCAGGTCCCGGTCCTTGCCGTGGACAGAAAGAATCCTGTCACCAAGCAGAGCAAATGCTTCGTCGAGACGCTCCTCTATGAGTGCCGGTGAGACGCCTTCCAGAATGTTCGCCGGATCGAGAATGATGCCGAGCCGGTCCGAGACGACGTCGTCCAGCAACCTGCGAGCTTTCGCCGCGTCGCTGACCACGTTTCCCGGCTCTGGCTCGATGCCAAAACGAACATCATGAGCTTCAGCGATTTCGACCGCCCTGTGCATCGATGCATAGAGATCGTTCCAGGCAGCAGGTGATGAGTTATCTGGATGATGTCTCCACATATTGTCTCGGTCGCGAGTGCCGGTGCACAGGCTGATCAGCGGGATGCCGATCGAGGCTGCAGCTGATGCCAGGACTTCGAGACGCCGCAATCCTGCCTGCCTTTCGGCAAGGTCTGGATGAATCATGTTGAAGGTTCCGGATATGGCCGCGATGTGGACGCCGCGCTCTCGGCACGTTCGACTGATCTGGCCGAGCGTCTTCGAGTCAACTGTGTCCGGCATCGACGCCAGACCCGCGCACTGCATATTGAACTGAATGTGGGAGAACCCGTCGGCGACAATTGCGTCGAGGGTCTGCTCCAACCTCGGCCGAACGTACGTCTTCGCAAAAATGCCGATCTCCACTACGGACTACCTGACACAGAAACGAGTCTGACTCGCTCACCCGTGTCGGCCGATCGAGCGATCGCCACAAGTGCCTGGACGGCTGCCAGTCCATCTCGCGCGGTAGCTGCTCCTGAGTCAACGCCATGATGAATACGGTCGGCAAATG
>JBGTJM010000433.1:0-2700 GCA_041745115.1 Thermomicrobiales bacterium | reverse complement strand
CTCGTCAGCGACCTCAGGGCATTCGAGGCGTTGGTTGATCCCGACGGTGTCCTGAGCTACTACGAGTTGGCAGCGAGCGACATTCAAGATGACGTCAATCTGGCCGAGCAACTCGTGTCGGACGACAGGCAGTCGTTGGTGATTCCCGTCACGCTCGTTGGGGATTTGGACCAGGTGACCAAGCAGTACGACGGGTTTGTAGAGATCCTCGATGCGCACGAGAGCGATGAGCTTACTGTCGTCAGCGTCGGAAACATGACCATCAACGAGGCGTTCAGCACGATCGCCGAAGAAGATCTCCAGAAGGGCGAAGCGATCGGCATTCCGATCGCGCTGATCATTCTCATCCTGGTTTTCGGCGCACTCGTAGCTGCTCTTGTACCAATGATTCTGGCCATTGCGTCGATTGCCATTGCAATCGGCATCGCTGCCTACATCGGCAGCTTTCGTGACCTTTCGTTCTTCATCACCAACATGATTACCCTGATCGGTCTCGCGGTCGGGATCGATTATTCACTGCTGGTTATCGCTCGATATCGAGAAGAGCGGCGTCACGGACGAGACAAGCTCGATGCCATTGAAGAAGCCGGTGCGACTGCCAGCAAGGCCGTCCTCTTCTCCGGGCTCACGGTTGTGTTTGCGTTGCTGGGCTTGTTCCTGGTTCCGAACTCGATATTTCGGTCGCTTGGTCTGGGAGCCATTCTTGCGGTCGTTATCGCCGTGGTTGGAGTGCTGACACTTGTGCCCGCGGTGCTGAGCATCCTTGGCGATCGAATCGACTGGCCGCGGAGGCGAAAGTACGACGCGGCTACTGTGCGCGAGCAGGCTGCACGCGACCAGGAACTTATCCATGCTGGTTTCTGGGGCCGGGTCACCCGGATCGTAATGAAACACCCCTGGCCCGCCATGCTGGGGGCCGCAGCTCTACTGATCGCCCTCGCGATTCCCTACTTCGACATGGAGACGGGTTTCGAGGGTGTCGATACGATGCCGGAAAGCGACGTTCGAACTGCTTTTCTCATTCTTGACGAAAAATTTGCAGCAGGTCGATTGTCACCCGTCGACATCGTTGTCGATGGCGAGAACACTCCTGAAGTAAACCAGGCCATAGAACAGCTTGCAGCATCGCTGACGCCAGAGAATGGTTTCTCGGCAGTGGGACCAGTCGTATGGAGCCCCAACAACGATCTGGCGCACGTGCAGGCCACACTTCAGTCCGATCCAAACTCGCCTGGCGCCTACGCCGCGCTCGACGTCTTTCGCACGGAACTGGTGCCGGCAGCATTCGACGGCGTCGACGCTCGGGTTCTGGCGACGGGTGACACTGCCCTGAACCAGGACTTCTTCGAGATCGTGGACGAACGAACCCCATGGGTCTTTGCGTTTGTGCTCGGACTTAGCTTCGTGCTACTGACGCTTGCGTTCCGAACTATTGTCGTTCCGGCGACGGCCATCGTGATGAACCTGCTTTCCGTCGGTGCGGCCTACGGATTGGTGGTGCTCGTCTTTCAGAAAGGCTACGGTACCGACTTCTTTGGCTTCACCCAGACACCGCGGATCGAGGCGTGGCTGCCACTATTTTTGTTCTGTGTCCTCTTCGGCCTGTCCATGGACTATCAGGTCTTCCTGATAAGCCGAATCAGAGAGATTTACGACCATACGGGGAACAACACCGAAGCCGTCGCTTCGGGATTGCAATTGACCGCCAAGCTCATCACTGGTGCAGCCGCAATTATGGTGGTGGTTTTTGCCGGCTTTTCTGCGGGCCAGCTTTCATCGCTTCAGCAGATGGGGTTTGGACTTGCGGTGGCAATCGCACTCGATGCGACGATCGTGCGGTCGATTCTGGTGCCAGCGACGATGCGGATACTGGGAGATCGAAACTGGTACCTCCCTGGTTTCCTGAGCTGGCTGCCTGACATTCGAATCGAAGGGACGCCGTCGGAGCGGCCGAGCGTTGATGTGGTTCCGGAGGCCGTTTCGGCCGATTGAGCTTGCTGACACCTGCCTGGCAACGGCCCGGACTCGTTTACAAGGAACAGACTGGGCCGTTCTGCTGCCCGGCGACCGGGCGTATGATTCAGTGAATCGAAATCATTGCCCATTACCGGAGGATGTCGATGGTCGATCAGGAGCGTACGCAGGTTATCTACCGTGACCTTCACACTGCGTATCCCACCGTGGTCCGTGGCGAAGGCATCTACGTTTACGACGAGAATGGCAAACACTACATCGATGGCTCCGGAGGGTCTGCGGCCGTCACAGCGATTGGTCACGGTGTCCGTGAGGTTGCGGATGTCATCGCCGAGCAGGCGCTGCGCCTTGCATATTCCCCGACGCATGCTTTTTCGACCAGAGAGATCGAAGAGTGTGCGCGTATTGTGGTCGAGGAATTCGCTCCTGCAGGACTGGAGCGCGTCTGGTTCGTCTCCGGAGGGTCAGAAGCTGCGGAGAATGCCGTAAAGATCGCGCTGCAGTACCAGCGAGATCGTGGCAAGGGCACCAAGCATATCGTGATTGGCCGATGGGGGAGCTTTCATGGTGCCACAATCGCCACCCTGGGAATCGGAGGGAACGCAGGCAGACGCGCCCCGTATTCGGCTTCGCTCATGCATGCAGAGCATATCGCCGCGTGTCATCCGTATCGCTGCCAGGCGAACAGTGCATGTCCCAGGTGCGATCTGAGTTGCGCAGACCAAC
>JBGTJM010000432.1:0-3445 GCA_041745115.1 Thermomicrobiales bacterium | reverse complement strand
CTGCCAGCGCCAGATTGATCATCATGGTGCCGCGGACCGCTGTGTAATACGGCAGACCGTAGAGCTTGCCATCTTTCCAAGTCCAGGCATCCTTGAATGCGGGGTACATTTCAGCGGTTGCGCGCTCAGAGTCCCACCATTGGCTGTAATCAAGCAATTTGCCGGTCACAACATGGCGCGCAACTGCGGATTCGTTCCCGTAGAACATATCCAGACGATCGTTGTTCAGTTGCATGGTGTCAATGATCAGATCGTAGTCGCCGGTGACCGTTTGATAATCGACGTTCTCGTCGTACATTTCTCGGAATATGCGGACATTGTCCTCCACAACATCCGTTTCATAGGCCCAGCCTCTAAAGACAATCGATGTTCTGTCGATCTCCTCCTGCGGAGGAAACTCGGCAGGAATGGTGGTCTCTTGAGCTGCTCCTTGCTGTTCCAGGGCGGCCAAAATGACAGGGGTCGTCACGCCAAGGGCAACAACTCGCTTGAGATATTCCCGACGTGAGATGGTTCCACGGCGAAGTTTCTCTAGCAATACGTGTGCAGGTTCCATGAGCCTCTCCTCTGTCTTTAGTCACTCCTATGACGGCAGCCGAGAAAAATGCTTCGCAAGAGGTCGACGCAGTCGATTCAGTTGCGTAGCGACGTCGTCCTAACTAGCGGCATCACCTCCCTGCGGCGCTGAACCCGTGATCGGTACATGAATGAGCGTTGGTTTTTCCGCCAACAATCCCTGCCGGATGGCGCTGGTGAGTTCTGCGCTACTCGACACGCGGACGCCCTCTGCTCCGAGTCCACGGGCCACCTGATCGTAGGCCACGTTTCCGAGGCGACTCGCCGTAACTCCCTCAGAGCCATAGGTCCGTTCCTGACCCGTCACAACGCTTCCCCACTCGCGGTCATCAGCGACAACGGTCACAAATGGAGCATCATGACGAACGGCCGTTTCCAATTCCATCAGGTTGAATCCGATGGCACCATCTCCGACGAGCAGCAGAACAGGCGTGTCGGGTCGGCTCAACTTGGCAGCAACGGCACCGGACACTCCCCAGCCAACGACGCCGCTCGGCCCGCACGTCAGCCACTTAGGGGGATACCGATCACCAAGTGCCATGTGCACCCATTGGCCGATGTTGCCGCCATCCATCAAGAACAGCATCTCGTCGTCGAGCAGTGGTCGAATTCCTTCGACAATGTGGCGTCCGGTCAATGGAGGGGCAGTTGGCGCATCGATGAGCCAAGGACTACGAAACGATTGCCAACGGCGCGATGCTTCTTCGCGCCACTCGGTATGTGGCTTGCTTCCTGAGCGGTGGGCTTCACTGGCCAGCGCGGATAATGCGGACGCCGGATCTGCAAGAATAGCGACATCCGCCTCTCGGCCCTGCACTAGCTCAGACGGTTCGATGTCCACGCGGATCAAGCGTACGTCGGGCGCCACACCCGGCGGCTGGCCAAATCCTGTCCGATAATCAATCCGAGCCCCGGCCAAAAGCAGCACATCGGCATCCGGCAGCAGGCGTGGCCCCCCGTATGCAGCGCCGATAAATCCAACAAACTGGTTGGTTGGACGAGACACGGTCCCTTGATCCCAGATGGGAATGACTACTGGGATATCCAGCGCTGTGGCCAGATCGTGCAGGGCCTGCTCCCCTCCGGCAAAATACACCCCGCTTCCGGCCACAATCACCGGCCGTTTCGCCTCTGAAAGCACCTTGATTGCCTCGTGAAGTGCTTCAGGGCTCGGCGCCGCCTGGGGCCGAACGACGCCGGACATCTCCGTCGCGGGCCAGCCAGCTGAATTCTCGATCGGAGCAGAGAGCACATCCGACGGGATCGTAAGATGTACCGGACCAGGTCTCCCAGCGACGGCACGCGAGCAAGCCTCATGAACGTAAAAGGGAATCCGGTCTGCTCGATCGATGACGCGGGCATATTTACATATTTGCGCCGCCAGAGGAACCTGATCGAAATCCTGGAATCGACCTAAGTCCGCATGGGAATGAGGAGCCGCACCGCTGATCAGAAGTACCGGGGATCCAGCGAATGCCGCGTTGACCAAGCCAACCAATGCATTGGCGTGTCCGACTGTCGCGTTTACCGCGCACACGGCAAGGCGCTTGTCCAGGCGAGCGACAGTGTCCGCTGCAAAAGCAGCCGCTTGCTCGTTTCGAAAGTCAACGAGCCGCAACCCTGCCTGTCGGCATGCTTCATAGAAAGGGTCCATCCCATTGCCAGAAAGAGTCGGAACGAACCGAACACCTCGGTCGAGCAGACAACGCACTAATACATCCGCACCGTTCACGGCCTCGCCTTTCCTAATCTAATTTGCACCCGTTATTTGCATCAAAAGCCTCATGAGCGTCGGACTCTGTCAATCGCTGCTGTCACTGCCAAAAGTCAGAGCCCGCTTGATTCAACCCGACCGCGTCTCCAATCTACCAGCCACTTCCTACTGGCGGTCCTCAGCTTCCAGTTCGCTCTCGAACTCCGCCACCACACGGGCTTTTCTTAGGTGGTTTCCCATCGCCGCGCGAAGCGCATTGGGATCTCTGCGGCGAAGAGCGTCGACGATCGCCATGTGTTCAACGTACACCCGAAAATTGGAACTCTCGGCCTGCGACGCCGTTGGTGTAGAGCCCGCGATTGCATGTGTGCGGGCGATCAAGGTGAAAAGGTGCAATGACTCATAGACGCTGACGAGGCGCTGATTGCCAGTAAGTCCCACCAGCAATGCATGAAATGCCATATCGTCGTGGGCGAAACCTTCCGCGTCAGCTGTTCCGTCATCACGAATACGAACACGCAAGGACTCAGCCAGTGCCGTTAGTTGGTCACAGCTCTCTTCGGTGGATGCCTCGAGGGCTCGAGCGGCAGCATACTGTTCGATCATCTCGCGAATCTCGAAGATCTCGTCAATTTCCCTGCTGGAAAGCCCCGTAACGTAGGCACCACCATTGCGACGGAACTCCACCAGCCTTTCGCTCGCCAAGCGGGCAAGAGCCGTCTTGATCGGGGTAGGGGAGACTTCGAACCTGGCCGACAACCGGTCGATGTTGAGGCGCTCACCGTTACGAAGCTTCCCTTGCATGATCTCCATCCGGAGCCTTTCATACACTTGTTGGGAGAGATCGGCTCGTTCGATTGCGGCCATCAGCGGCCCCGTGATTCTCTAAATTTCAAATCTCAAATCTGACGTTTACTCTACTGGCCATCTCAGTGATTGTCAAGGCAGCTGTTAGGAAACTGCTGTAGACAACGGAATATGTATGCCTAGGTGGTCTAAGAGAAATGGCACTTCCTCATCACTTGGCGACGCCACGGTCTGTCAACTGATGGCTTCCACGCCGCGCGCAGCGCTCACCGTTCTGAAGGTACGGCGTCGTCGAAGATCGGTTTCCAGTCTGGTACGCCCACTTCGACCGGTGAGGATTGCAGGTGA
>JBGTJM010000431.1:0-2785 GCA_041745115.1 Thermomicrobiales bacterium | reverse complement strand
GCCAGCACCTGCATGTCGAATCCTCTGGCTCGCTGGGCCACGACTCGCCCGATCTGCCCGTAGCCGACTATCCCCATTGTCGACCCCATGATCTCGCGAGGCAGCCGATAGCCTTCTTTTCGAGCCCAATAATGGTCTCTCTGCCAACTGACTGACTGCGGAATGGTTCGAGTCAGTGCGAGCAGGAGCGCAAACGCGTGTTCGGCAATCGACGGGGCATGCGCGCCTCTGGTGTTTGTGACGACGATGTCAGCATCCACCAGCTCAGGCACGCGCATCAGGAAGTCGACTCCCGCGCTGGGTGTCTGGACCCATTTCAGACGCTTTGCCGAAGCGAGCATGTCGGCCGTCGGCCAGCCGTAGTACGCGTCGGCGTCGACGATCTCCTTCGCGGCCTCTTCCGGGGTGAGGGCCAGGACCTTTTCGACACCCGACACGTGATTTATCAGATCGAAATACGCCTCACCTTCGGGCGCCCCAAGCACGAGCTTCATTTCTGTTCGATTCCTTTCGATAGGTGGTCTTGCATGTTCGTGAGGATACCAGTCATCGAATCCATCGGGGTGGCGTGCGAGGCATTTTGAGCAACGGATTCCCGCCGTTTCAGCCACAGCTGTTTCTGAAGATCTGGCTACCCGCGTCGCAAGACCTGACTTGGAGCACTCAACATTTTGTCCTGCACGCGGGGTCTTCACCGTTTCGCCCGGGATGGCGGAACGGTGCGTCCAAATTGCCCCGAATGGGCGTTCCCGACAAAGACGGACGTTCGGTTTGGGCAAATCCTCTGCAAATGCGGTATGGTTGACTACGTCGTGTATTCAAAGTTCAGGGAGCGGGCCCATATGGGCAAGATCGGTATCACCGGCCGCAGCAGATCGTTCACCCGTTTTGGGAGCGATTGGTCTGGCGTTTACACGACGCTGACTGGAGTTGTGGGCTGGGCCCACGTGTTCGAGTGAGGAGGAGCAGTCTGATGAGTGATAAACGGATCGACGGGCTCATTGCCGAGGCAAAGACGCTGAGGTACTCACGTCGCCAGGTGATGCGGCGAGCTGTTGCCATGGGACTGTCAGTCCCGGCGGTCACAGCTGCTTTGAGCACTTCCGGGTACGCGGCCCCGAACCAGGTCAGGAAGTTCAGTCAGGCTCCAGCCCAACTCGAAGGGACCTCGCTGAACATTCTCGGCGCATCCTATTTCGTGCTGGCGGGGCAGGAGCGATTCGATGCTCAGCTGGCGGAATGGGGCGAGCAAAACGGAGTCGACGTAGCGATCGACTACATTGCCTGGCCCGATCTGCAGGCCAGAATCGCTGCCTCGATTCAGGCGCAGGACGGACCCGACATTATTCAACTCTGGTCCCCATGGCCGTACCTCTATCAGGAGAATCTGGTTGATGTCAACGACATCGCCTCTGAGCTGGCCGACGCCGAGGGTGGCTATTTCGACTGGGTCACCAATACCGCAGCGGTAGAGGGAAACTGGCACAGCATCCCATACGGCACATCATCATCAGCGTTCAACTATCGGATGAGCTATTTCCAGGAGGCGGGAGCGGAAACCTTCCCGGATACCTGGGAAGAGCTTTTTGCGATCGGCAAGACGCTCAAGGAAATGGGCAAGCCGCTTGGTCAGGCCCTCGGGCACAGCCTGGGTGACCCGCCCAGCTTCACGTACCCCTACATGTGGGCGTATGGAGCCATGGAAGTCGAGGACGATGGCACGACGGTTGCCTTCAACCGGCCTGAATTCGTCGAGGGCATGAACATCTTCCTGCAGGGTTGGACCGATGCATTCGACGAGACCGGCCTGGCTTGGGACGACAGCGCCAACAATACGGCGTTCCTCTCCGACCAGCTTTCGGCAACACTCAACGGCAGCAGCATTTACATCCGCGCCTCTGGTCCAGAGGATGATGGTGGTGTGCCGGAGATCGCCGAAGACATGAACCATGCCGACTTCCCGCAGGGACCGGCCGGACGATTCACCCAGCTGGGATCACAGTCATGGGGGATCACCTCCTACTCCGACAATATCGACGGAGCCAAAGACTTCCTGCGTCACTGGTATTCGCAGGATCAGCTGACCTCCTGGTATGAAGCCAACGAGGGCTACTACATTCCGGCAACGCCGATGTACACGGAGCTCGAGGTCTACACCGCCGATCCGAAGCTGGCGCCATTCCTCAATCTGGTCAACTACGGACGGAATATGGGCTATGCGGGTCCGGCGAATGAAAAAGCTGCGCTCTCATACTCCCGCTATATCGTGATCGACACCTTTGCGCGGGCCGTTCAGGACGGCGACGCTCAGGGCGCGATCGAATGGGGCGCCGATCAGCTCGAGCGCATCTACGGCTAGTACTCAGCGACGATATCGCTTCTGGCAGGGGCCTCCTGGGTCCCTGCCGGATCTCATCCACCAGACCGCACGGAAACGGACTGCAAGATGGCTGTCGCACCTACAACCCGCACGCTCACTCACGCAGAACCCGTACGCCGTCCAAGTGGACGGGGGTCACCTCTCCAGCGAGAGGGACCGCTCGCTGCACTCTTCATGATTCCGGGATGGACCATACTCCTGCTTTTCATGGCCTATCCTTTTTTCCTCGGTATCTACCTTTCGATGACTGACAAGATGCTCGGATTTGCGAGCTATGACTTCATTCGATTGGAAAACTATCGGTATCTGTGGTCCGACTCGATTTTTCAGCAGACGATTCGTAACACTGCTATTTACGGGATAGGCACCGTTCCGTTCAAACTCGGGTTTGGACTTGCCTTGGCG
>JBGTJM010000430.1:0-1606 GCA_041745115.1 Thermomicrobiales bacterium | reverse complement strand
GTCAGACTGAAATCACTGTTGCGGCGGGTACCGGGGTTTACTCGACGGAGCTATGGTCCGACCCAGACGAACCAGAGGAAGCGGCTCCTTTGGCTCGGTTTGCGCTGATTCCCGAAAGCCGCTATCCACTTCTTTCGGTTGCGACCGGTGATGAGGCAACGGCTGGAACAAGTACGACGGCTTACAGGGTTTGGTACGAGATCGAGCTGAGCGACGGTCTCCGCGGCTGGGTGAAGGGCGTGGTGCCATCAAACGCTGCAGTGGGAGAGGATGGTCGGCCATCGTCGCTGCTGCTGCCATTTTTGATTGCCTGAGTCGACAAATCACACCTGAACTATTTGAGGTGGCGGGGCATCTGAGCGATCTTCGATCGATCGCCAACTGAATGATTCATACTGCGCCCGCGGTATTCCGGAGCGCGTTAAAGCGTTCCAATGCAGTATTTGAAAGCAGAAGTATGAAACAGTTCACAAGGATGGAGTCCTTTGTCGACGAGCTTGTGGCAACGCAACGAGTGGGCGGAGCGGGTTTGGCAGCGGCGGTCGATGGGAAGAGGGTCTTCGAGCACTACGCTGGAAACGCGAACCCGGACGTGAAGGCTGGACCAGATGTGCTCTGGCCCGTTGCGTCAATCTCCAAACTGTATACGGCGGCGGTTATCATGCGGCTCATCGAAGCCGGCACCCTCACGCTGGGGATGAAAGTGTTCGACGTTCTGCCACGTTGTGAAGGCGGTGGTCGGGAAGAGATCACCCTGCGGCAGTTGATGACCCACACATCGGGGTTGCCGTACGAATCGCCGCAGATGCCTGAGAGAATGGCTGAAACGACGTCGCTGGAATTGCTGATCGAAGAAGCATTCAGCCTTGCGCTTGAGTTCGCACCTGGCACGCATCAACAATACAGCGATCTTGGTTACCTTGTCGCCGGGCACATGGCCCACAAAGTGACTAACACAGCATTTCCCGAGCTGGTTCGTACTCTGGTTCTGGAACCTGCCGCGCTGTCGAGGACGCTCATGCCTCCCGAGGAAGCCGCTTACCCGCAGATAGCGCACGTCGACGGAGTATTTGCGGCAGATACAGATGGTGCAATGTACAACTCGGCGTACTCCCGGCAGCTGGCGCACCCCGCATTTGGAACGTTCGCCGCCCTGGGAGACCTGCTCGATTTTGGACTCTGTTTCGACCCACACGCTCAGCGACACCTGCTGTCTCGGGCAGGAACACTCGCGATGACGACCGATCAGACTTGCGGAGATTTTGCCGCAGAAAGCACGATCGCCCCGGAGGGTGTGATTCATGCATGGGGCATCGGGTTTTCGATCAAGGGGCGATCTGGCTATCCGGAGCTGGCTTCACAAGAAGGTTACGGCCATGGTGGTGCAAGTGGCTGTTATTTGTGGATTGACCCGAGTCATAGAGTCACGATCGCCTTCGTCTCGAACAGGCACTACAACACGAATCCAACCGAGTTCATGCATCGCCTCGAACAGGCCCTGAGTGTCACGTTTGCGTCGCTCACCTGATCAGTCGTCTCGCCACTAGGTGACGGTATCTACCGCTGTCCGCCACCAGTGGAGTTGCCGACCCGAGTCCTGATCGAG
>JBGTJM010000429.1:0-5154 GCA_041745115.1 Thermomicrobiales bacterium | reverse complement strand
GGCCTGATGATGATCACGCCGATGTCGTACTCGATCATCCGGGTGTCCCAGCCTGGATCGCCGTCATTCATCGAAAAGTACCGCTCGATCAGCTCATTTGGATAGGTATCAGCCCGACCGTCGATGAAGATTTGCGGATCGCCGTTGTAGCGCAAAACGAGGTAGCCACCCCAGTCATAGGTGTTGTAGAGACGAAGATGGGAATACTCCTCCTCGTAGATCGTCGCGGCGGTGACCGGGTAGCCCCAGGCGACCGGGTCCCTCCGGAACTGCGAGAACTCGAACGAGGTCGCGACCCAGAGCACGAGCGCGGCCGAAACGGCCATCGGCACAGCGAGGAGCCACGTGGCTCTGGTCTGCTCGCGCGGCGCTGGCACCCAGGCATGCTCCACATCCTGGCGATGCTGCCACACCAGCCAGCCGGCGAAGACGACACAGATCAGCACATAGACGACGACAAATCGGACCGATGTAAGGGCCTGGTACAGGAAGAAGATCACCAGCAGACCGGGCCAGACCCGTCCACGCAACAGTTGCCAGACCGCCGGGATCACCATGGGGATTGCCAGGATGAAGCCGCGGTTATGCCAGTCGCCTAGTCTGGGAGCCTGCCACTCGAAGATGCGATCGTTCCAGATCTCCGGCCGACCTCCGAACCGCAGAATCTGATCCACATAGTCGGTACCAAATGGGTTGACGACCAGCCCAGCCAGGCTGAGCACGCCGACGATGATCAGGTGTCGGACTGGCCGGCGGCGGATCAGCTGGTCGAGTCCAAAGACTCCCAAAATCACGATCCCGATCACGGCCGAGAGATGCACGTTGAACCAGAGCAGAAAGAGAGGCGGCAGAATCCAGAGAGTCTGCAGCCTGCCCGTTTCATAGAGCGCGATGATCAGGAAGAGCAGCGCGTAGAGCGAGAATGTCCACATCTGGGGCCGAACGGCGAAGACCCCTTCTCGCAGGAACACGATCATCCACAGTGCGGTGATGACCGTGCATCCCCGCCAGCTCAGCCCGTAGCGATGAGCGGCTCCCATGAGCAACCAGAATCCGGCAACGGCGATGATCCACGTGGCAACGATTCCAGTCTGGTAGCCGCCGAGGCGATCGGTGACTGACAGAAAGATTTCCCCGAGCCATTCATGAGCGACAAACGGCCCGTCGTAGGTAAAGAGCCACGGATCGGGTGAAGGCATTTCCCTCCGGTCGATCATCCAGTTGCCGGCCGCCAGGTGCCACCAGTAGTCGTTATCTACCCACGGGCGAAGATTGCGCGGCCATCCCCATGAGGTCACGCTGACGGTCATACCGAAACCGACATAGATGATCGGCAGCACACTCAGGATCGCCAGCCACAGCAAAGCATTCGGCCCAAGCCACCGCTCGAATCGATCGGGGAGCGTGGGGAATCGGAGCCGCGACAGCAGGCGGTCACCTTGCGCCAGCACGCTTTGCAGACGCTGCCAGAGAACATGAAACGACGCCGGGATGTATCCGTCTGGTTCTGAAGCAGGCGGCAAGGTTACGGGCTCAAGCGGTTGCTGATCGACGGCAGGAGGTGGGGCAGCCGAGGATCTGGATCCGCGTTTGTTCTTTCGGCGCCGTGCAGCCACCAGAGTGCCTTTCGATTGACCGATCCGTCGTGACCCGTTCGCGGAAAGACTATATCAACCTGAGGCGAGTCTGAGACACCTGACGGCATTCCATGCAGACTCCAGTAAAACAACCGTGGCCGATCCTGCTACCGTACCGTCAACACGAGGTCTTTCGATGCGGGAAAAGGAGATATCATGACCGACCCATTCGATCTTTCGGGCAAAATCGCACTCGTGACCGGGGCCGGAGCCGGAATCGGGCAAGCCATCGCCCGACAACTGGCAACTGCTGGCGCGACCGTCGCGGTGACCGATATCGACGAGGCGGCCGCCAGCGCAGTTTCCAGCGATCTCGCCGGTTCGAAGGCATTTCGACTGGACGTCACTGATGGTAGCGATGCGAAGCGGGTGGTTGGCACGGTCGAGTCGGAGATGGGGCCGATCGACATCCTGGTGAACAACGCCGGTGTGGCGTCGATGAAATACATCTGGGACCTGACTGAGGACGACTGGGATTTCAACTTCGATGTGAACTCGAAGGGCGTGTTTCTGGTCACAAAAGCGGTGATTCCGGGCATGATCGACCGAAAACAGGGTGTGATCGTGAATATCGCCTCGATGGCGGGCAAGAAAGGCGTGGCGTTGCTGTCCCACTACGCGGCGTCGAAGTGGGCCTGCATCGGGTTTACCAAGAGCTGTGCTGTCGAACTGGGCCAGTTCGGGATCCGGGTCAACTGTGTCTGCCCCGGATTCGTGGCTACTCCGATGCAGGAGCGCGAGCTGGGCTGGGAGTCTGAGGCGCGCGGGATGACCGTACAGGAAGTGTTCGACGGGTACATCGAAAAGACGCCTCTTGGCCGGATCGAGACTCCGGAGGATGTGGCGAGGAGCGTGCTGTATCTTGCGTCGCCCGCTTCGGAGTTTGTGACCGGTGCCGCAGTCGACGTGACCGGCGGATCGCATCTAACCTGAGTGAGGTGGATTGTCTACTCAACCTTTCCCGGAATGCGGATCTTCAGTGGCCTCGGGGTCTTCCACAGTGTCGATAATGCCGTCGGTGCGACCGGTGGCCCAGCCAGGCGGATCACTCGCGGGGAAGGAGTCCTCTGAGGCCGACTCGATCAACCCATCTGGATCCATCGGCAATCCACAGTGAAAGCACGTCGGTCTGTCTTCAGGCTGAGTACCGTGGCAATTTGGGCATTCCATAGTGGCCTCGATGTTTCAAGTAGTTCACGATCCTTGTGTCAGCTCTTGCCTGACACCGGATGTCAGATTCAACTTTGAGCATGATCGGTGCCATGAGCTTTGGCGCAGAGCCGTGACCGTCGTCGCCCGGCTCTCCTGTACTCCTCCCATGCCCCGGTACAATGCAAACCATGGACGAGTCTGACGCACAATCACGTTTCGCTGTTCGAGGCAACCTTGCAATCGGAGGGCGGCTGCGTCTCGGAGCCGTTGTGATCGACGGGCAGCGAATCGCCGAGGTTCTCCTCGATCCTCGCAATGGCGACTTGCCCACGAATGTCATTGACGCGGAGATCGTGGCTCCCGGGTTCATCGACTTGCAGGTGAATGGTGGGTTTGGGGTCGAGGTGGATGCCAATCCGGAGCATCTGCGGACCCTTTCGGCGCGACTCCCGGAAACTGGTGTGACTGCCTGGTTACCGACGGTCATCTCCTCACCACCAGAGTTTTACCCTGGCGTGTTGGCTGCGTTCGGCGCTGGTTCTAACCATCCAGGGGCCGAAGCACTTGGTTATCACCTCGAAGGACCCTATCTTTCGCCGAAGCGTGCCGGTGCCCACCCGATAGAGGTGATCGAAAACGCGCCTGACTCACTGCTTTCGATGTTCCTGAACGCTGCCTCGGTGCGGCTGGTTACGCTGGCACCCGAGAGAGCAGGAGGCATCGACCGAATTCGCCGGCTTCGTCAGGCCGGCATACCCGTCAGCCTCGGGCATACCGATGCGAGCTATGAAGTTTTCGTAAAAGGCATCGTGGCCGGCGCTGCAGCGGCGACCCACCTGTACAGCGCAATGTCAGGTCTACACCATCGTGCGCCGGGCGCCGTCGGGGCCACGCTTCTCGATGGCAGGGTGGTGGCCGGGCTGATTGCCGACGGGATCCACGCCCATCGGGCGGCCCTCAGCATTGCTTTCCGCATGAAGGGACCGACGGGTATCGCGCTGGTGACCGATATGGTCTCGGCGGCCGGGATGCTGGCCGGGACATATCAGCTGGGCGGACGAAGCGTGAAGAGTGACGGAATTTCGGTGCGTTTGCCCGATGGCACTCTGGCCGGATCGGCCCTGACGATGGATCAGGCCATTCGCAACCTCGTCACCTGGAAAATTGCTTCCCCTGCCGAGGCGATTCAGATGGCGACGGAAACTCCGGCTGATGTGCTCGGTCTGGACGATCGAGGACGTTTGATCGCGGGTACATTCGCCGATCTTGTGCTTCTGGACGGAGCGTTCCGCGTGACCCGGACGATCGTCCACGGTGTTACGCGATTCGTGAGATCTCCTCGCTAGCTGCGAAGGTTGCACCCTGTCGACAAATCCACGTGTCCGTTCACTTGACCGGGGTTGATTGGTCTCGCACAATGCTTAAAACGAACGTGGTTATGCTCAGAAGGCCATCGCGCTGCACTCGGGCAGGTGCGATGACATGAACCAGTTGAGCAGTCCCTTGGGAAGGGGATCGAGGTGATTCGACCGTTACTCATGCTGCGAAGATCAGCGTTTTTGCAGATCGCGCTGGTCGCGGTCGTCCTTATCGCCGCAGTGCCGGCGCTGTTCCAGAATAACCAGACAGCCTCCGCCGCCCAAACTGCGACGACGACGGCGAATCTCCGGCTGAGAATTGGACCGACAACCGCAAGCGATACGATTCTGGTGATGCCGGTCGGGTCTCCGGTGGAAGTCACTGGCGCTGTTATCGATGGGTTTTACCCCGTCATCTACCAGGACACCGCAGGGTATGCGCACGGCTCGTACCTGAGACTCGATGCACCGTCGCCCGACTCTGGTCAGGTCGTGCGGATCAATACCGCACTCCATCTGCGGGCAGGGCCTGCAACTACATTTGCCAGTCTCGCGGTGATGCCAGCGGGCGCCACTGCGGTTCTCACTGGTCAGATCTCTGGCAAGTTCTATGAGCTGACCTACAACAGCATGCTTGGCTGGGCGCACAGCGACTACTTCACGCTGGTTTCTGATCCCCCAGTGCCAATACCAAGCGCCACGGTCGCACCACCGACGCTGACACCAACCGCCACTCTGGCACCAGAGCCAACGGCGACCGCGACTCCCGGAGGTGCGCCGGGCGGAGATACCACTTCGACGCCGACGCCCTCGCCGACCGCGACAACCGCTCCGGCCGAAACAGCCACGGTACTTGCCCGGCTCAATCTTCGCGCTGGCGCCGGCACGAACTTCCCGGTGATCACGATCATGCCGCAAGGCGCAGTAGTCACCCTTCTGGGTGAGTCGACGTCAGGATTCGAGAAGGTGACCTTTGGAGCATATGAGGGATGGGCATATGCCTCATA
>JBGTJM010000428.1:0-1923 GCA_041745115.1 Thermomicrobiales bacterium | reverse complement strand
AGACTCTGGAAGCCGTGAAGGAGCGAGGCTTTCGGTCAGTAAAGATTGGCTGGGGGCCATTTGGCAGGAAAGGCGCTGAGATGGACGAGGTCATTGTTCGCACTGCGAGAGACGTGATTGGGCCGGAGATCGAGCTGATGGTCGATCCAGGCGCGAGTGATGCATTCTGGCCTAATGGATACACGTGGGCACTGCGCACAGCGCGGATGCTTCAGGAATATGACGTTGCGTGGTTCGAGGAACCTTTGCGGCCTGACAATCTGGAGGATTTCGTTGCATTGCGGCGAGCGACCGAGATTCCAATTTCAGGCGGCGAAGTGCTGACCCGACGGCAGTCGTTTCGGCCGTGGCTGCGGCAGGGAGCGTTCGATATCGTGCAGCCCGATGTCTGCAAAGTCGGTGGTATCAGCGAGGAGCGGAAAATCGGCTGGATGGCTCAGGAGTTCGGTGTCAAGCTGATACCGCATGGTTGGAATACGGCGGTCGGGCTGGCAGCGGATCTGCATCTGGCGGCGGCCCTGATGGACACGGACAGGGTCGAGTATCTGCAAGGATCGCCATATATCGACGATATCAAAGCCGGAGGCTGGGAACTCGATGCAGAAGGAATGCTGCCTGTTCCCAGCGCCCCAGGTTTGGGTATAGACCTCGACTGGGATGCGCTTGAGCGCTACAGCTAGCGGATTTTGCTTGAACCAGGTCTGTCGTGAGGCGTGCGATTGCTTACGCCAGGATGGTCACCATGTTCAGGACGGCCTCCACAATCCTGGAGTCGCCTTTTGCCTCGACTGGTGACATCGCATCAGAAGGAGAAACGCCCCTGGTGAATAGGCGCCATGCGAGTTCCTGATCGATCGATACCGTTGTGTTCGCTGCGGTTTTGCTGATTCTGGCGAAGGACCAAGGTCCTGAGTCAGACGGTTTTTGTACGCGCCAGAATCCGCCAGAATCGCCAGAAATGTGCACTTCTACAGTCGTTTCGGCTGGCGCTTCAACGTTCCTCATGGCGAATGGCAACGCCATCATGAACGTTTCAAGGACTGGTTTCAGGAACTGCCGGTCCTTGAGCCCGGGTACGCCAACCGCGTCTCGTATGTGCTGCTGGTGAACCCACCGTTCGGTGAACTCTCTGGCGATGTCGAGCCAGACCGGAGCAGCGTCCGGTCCGGCCCAACCTATTCCGGGACCCACTTGATGAATGTCGACCGTCGACACGAAGTCTGAAAACTCGCTGCCGGTGGCACTCAGGAGGGAGGTCACGATTGCGGGGCTCATTCTTCGCGCGCCGGCAACCCAGTTTTCATTGAGCTTATTGACGAATGCAACGAGTCGCTCGATCGATTCAAGGTCACCAGGGTCGTCCTGGCTTCTTCCCGCATAGCCATCCCTGCGACGAGAGAGATTGCTGATGTCGCCCCAAAGCAAATGGAGTGCGATGTCATGGACCGACCAGCCAGGGCAAATTGTTGGGATTTGCCATTGATCTGGTGTGAGATGGTTCAGAACGCCAAGGAGTGATGCTCGTTCCGGTGCGAAGAGGGAACGAGTGTCGATAGGCGCCCGGTCCTCGAAATGCGACGGCCCTACCAATTGGTGTAGGAGCCGTCGCGCCTGTTCCAGCGCGGCGCATCCCAGTGTTCGAACGCGTGATCGGCTGCGGCCGCTTCGTCAAAGGTGACGCCGAGACCTGGTTCCGTGGGAATCGGAAACGACGAGCCTTCCAGCACCGGCATCGTGGGGAAGAGGTCCTGCGGATAGGACTCAGCGAGACGATGCTGGTATTCAAGGAATGAGAAATTGGCTGTGGCGATGCCGAAGTGGATCGAGGCAGCGGTTGTGACAGGGCCGAGAGGATTGTGCGGCATCATGTCGATGTAATGGGCCTCGCACATTGCGGCTACTTTCTTCGCGGCAGTCAGGCCT
>JBGTJM010000427.1:0-24218 GCA_041745115.1 Thermomicrobiales bacterium | reverse complement strand
GCGAGGAAGTTCGGCATCGTTTCGCATGTATTCGCGCGAGTAGATTCCCGCACAAAGCCAGATGGTCGCGGTAAAAAACAGGAAGATTTGGCGGACGAGTCCGAGTCCGAATTCTGCGCCAAGAAGGAGCCATGGAGCGCTGAGCACCGAATCTCCAGGTTCGACGATGGCCAGCACAAGAGCAGGCATTGCTGCAAAAGGAGCGAATCGAAGGCCGATCGGCCGGGTGCCGGGATACATCACGGCAAGGGCCAGCGCCAGGGGTATGGTGAAGATCGCCAGCCAGGGCGCCAGACTCAGATCCATAGGTCATACAACTCGGCTGCGATCTGCGTGGCCAGTCCGAGCGGGCTCCATCGAGATCCTGCAAACACGCCTGCAAGAAGAGCTGCTATTCCGGTTGCTGCGCAAGGAAGGAGCAGGAGTGGCGATGTCTCGAATCGTTTGCCCGGGGCGGGCCAAGGCACTGCCGGCTTCTTGAACCAGGCGGTATAGAGGACAGGCAGAAAGTAGGCCGAATTAAGCAGTGTGCTCCCAATGAGAACTGCTATCACCCAGGCCTGGTCTGCTGCCATGCCGCCTGCTCCCAGATACCACTTGCTCGCGAAGCCGGCGACTGGTGGTGCACCGATCATGCCGAAAGCCGCAATGGTGAAAAGCCCCATCGTAACTGGCATTCGACGTCCAATGCCGTTCATTTGATCGACGGAGTGGACCTCAAGCGTTTCGGCGAAATTCCCGGCACAGAAGAACAGGGTGATCTTCATGAGGCCCTGGTGCATGAGGTGAGCAATTGCACCGGTCGTCGCCAGGGGGCCCACTATCGCTGCTCCAAGGACGATATAGGAGACTTGACTGACAGTAGAGAATGCCAATCTTCTCTTGAGATCGGTTTGCATGAGCGCACGGATCGATCCGTAGATGATGGTCACAGATGCCATGATTGCCAGTGGGGTCAGGACATTGAGTGACGCGGCGAGGGGTATTCCGAACAGATCGTAGACAAACCGGAGGATGCCATAGGCACCAGCTTTGACCACTGCGACTGCGTGGAGCAGGGCGCTGACTGGCGCTGGGGCCACCATCGCGCGGGGTAGCCAGCCATGAAGCGGCACGATCGCGGCTTTGACGCTCAGACCGGTGACGAGAAGGACGAATATCCCGATGAGCTCTGACCGGCGGTGGGCTACATGGTCCAGCACACCACCGGTGCTGAATTCCACCGGGCCGGCTATTGACTGGAGCCATACGATGCCGATGAGCATCAGTGCTCCGCCCCCGATTGTGTAAAACAGGTAAACCCGTCCAGCCTTTATGGCTTTCAATGTGCCTCGATGGACGACGAGGGGATAGGTCACCAGCGTGAGCATCTCGTAGAAGATGAAGAACGTAAACAGGTTTCCGGCCAGGGCGATACCCATCGTTGCCGTTACGCAAAGGCTGAAGAAGCCGAAGAACCTGCTGCGGTGATCGGCATGCTCCAGGTAGCCGATTGCGTAGATTGTTGTGACAAACCAGAGAACTGCTGACAGGCCGAGAAAGGCCAGGGAGATTGGATTGACGGAAAGGACGATATCGAGGCCGGGAAGGAATTGAAGCCGGCTCTGATACACCCTTCCATCCAGAAAGCCAATCGTGATGATTATCACGAAGACGACCTTGAGAGTGGCGCCGATCATGTTCAGGGTCGATCGGAGGCGTACCTGCTCTTCTCGCAATGGAAAAATGCACAGCGCGGTGACGAGCGATGTTGCAATTACGAGGACCGGAAGCCAGTTTTCCGCCAGCGAGATCACCGAAACTGACTCCTTGTTCGCGCGGCCGTAACTCGAATCATTTGCTGAGCAACTCGACTATTGGCGTTGCCCGAAGGCCGACGAGAATCGACAGAACCGCAAGGATGAAAGCAGGACCCTCGAGCCAGGCCGAGGATGGCAGAAAACTGGAGCCCTCAACTGGCTTTCGAAAAGCGAGGCCGATAAATTTGAACATGTAAATCGCTGTCAGGCCCCCTCCGACCACGATGATGATGGCCCACCATGGCTGAGCAGTGTCGAATGCGGCATTCATCATCAGCCATTTCGCTACATAGCCACCGCTCGGAGGAAGACCCATCAGGCTTACACCGGCCAGGCCAATCGCGAAGGCTGAGATCGGCAAGCGTGCGGCAAGCCCGGCCATTTCGCCTATCTCATCGGTACCGCCCAGTGCCTGCATGACGGCACCTGCAGCAAGAAACATTGCGGCCTTCGCAAGTGCATGTGAAATTGCGTGATAGACACCACCCTCAGTCGCAGAAACATTCCATGAGTCTGTGGCGATAGGGACCGCCAGTGGGATGAGCAGAAAGAGGTAGCCGACTTGCGCAACTGTTGAGTACGCAATGAGCGGTTTGAGTCGAATCTGACGAATTGCCTGAAGCGAGCCCCAGATGATGGCTGCTGTAGCCAGCAGGCCAACGAAGACTGCACCAGACCTGGTCGTGGTCTGCATGAAGACATCCATCCAAAGGCGCAGAAACAGGTAAAAGGATGCCTTGATTACGAGTGCGGAAAGAATTGCACTCACGGGTGCAGGGGCGGCAGAATGGGCTGCAGGGAGCCAGAAATGCAGCGGGAATAGTGCTGTTTTGAGCAGCAGCCCAGCCGACATCAGGACGAGTGCGACAGTCGCCGGGTTGCCAGGCTCGATGCGTACTGATAGCTCTTGCAAATCGAGGGTCGAAAAGCTGGCATAGAGGATGGCAACTCCCATGAGGTAGAGCATCGAACCGATCACGGCTGCAATCAGGTATTTGGTCGCTGATAAGGTGGCGACAGCGCCGCGCGATAGCGTCACGAGCGCGACTGCAGAGACACCCATGATTTCGAGACCGACATAGATGTTGAACATGTCACCGGAAAGGAACACGATGTTGATCGAAGCCCAGAGAAAGAGCCAGAGCGGCCAAAATGCTCGAGACTGCCCCCACGGTTCTCCGATGGAAGGACGAACATCCGCGCTCTCGCGCAATCTGGTCAGGTCCGGAGGGTCTGAAAAGTACCTGAAGCTGTAGATGCTTATGAGCAGTCCGACTACTGCAGTCATCGCGATCATCAGGGCCGCCAGCCCATCTACAACAAGTTCGATGCCAAGGGGAGCGTCCCAGCCGCCAACCGGATATCGCCGGGTTCCATGGCGCCACACGTCGACAACGAGGAATGCTGAGGCGATCGTCGTGAATGCCGCGGCCACTACCCCGAATCGAGCAATGGAGCGGTGGCCGAGAAGAAGGGCGAATCCTGCGCTCGTGAGGGGTATGAGAATGACCCAGGGAGATGGATCCCTCATTGATCGCTCTCTGCTTTCTCGTCATCCAGCATGGTCATTCCGGTTTCACCATGAAGCCTCTGGAGCAGAGCCAGCGCGAAGGCGGTAACACTCACTGCGACGACAATTCCTGTAAGTACCATTGCTTGCGGAACTGGATCCGGCTGGGTCGGGTCGTCTCGTTGCGCGGTTGCTACGAGAAACAGGAATATGCCAACTCCCAGCACATTGAAGGACAGGATCTTTCGGAGGATGTTTGGCAAGGCAATCAGGCCAAAGAGTCCTAGCCCAAAAAGACTTACTGACGCGACGCTATAGATTTCAAACTGGGTCATAAGGATGATCCATCGAGTGGGTTGAGTCCGAATCTACTCTGTTGCGGCTCGCCAAGCCGGTGAAGTAGAGAAGTGCGAGGGTGAGTCCGATCGAGATGGTGACGGCGGTCTCGATCGCCAGGATTGTGAGACCTTCTCGACCAGAGCGGTACTGCAGCATTGGGTTCCCTGCGCCAAGATTGACAATTGCCACGGCTGAGAAGGCGAGGAATCCGGCCAGCACGATGAGAAGCAGCAACCGAGAACTTCGAACTGGTCCAGCTTTCGCCTGACCGGCCGTAACAAGCAACAACAGCGTTGCTGCGAGCACGGCGCCGGCCTGAAACGCTCCTCCCGGCAGTCTTGTGCCCAGCCAGAGCAGATATCCGCTGGTGAGAACCATGAACGGAACGACCAATCTCGAGAAGTACCTGATCACGGGATCGTCGAAGATGTCGGTCTGCTGGAGTGCGAAGTGGTGCTGCCGACGAATAGTCAGGACAGCCAGCATCGCTACCAGCAAGACGACGACTTCCAGCCATGTGTCATAGCTGCGGAAGTTCAATAGTACGGCCGTAACGGCCTGATCGACACCGGATTCCTGGAGGGTTTCGCGAGCGGGCGGTGTCGGCCAGGCGGTACCTTCCGGCAATTGAAACATTGAAATGCCCACCATGGCCGCGATTGCAATGGTCAGTCCGGCAGCGATGAGTGTTCGAAGCAGGCTTCTTGGGAGCGCGTTTTCGGTTGTCCTCAGATCGCTATGGTTGCCCACCCGTCACTCCTCGTTCAGCCGGGTATCAGCTTCACTGGCTGAGATCAACGCGGGCTGGAGTTGTCGAAGAGCGCGGAGGAGAAGGGCACCAGTTAAGCCTGCGCCAATCGCAGCTTCCGCCAAAGCAATGTCGGGAGCACTCAGCCGAACCCAAGTGATCGACATAAGCAAGCCGAAGACGATGAACATCACTACTGACTTGAACAGATCTTTGGCGAGTAGCAGCATGGTGGCCAGGCCGACGAGGGAAATCGCCAGAACTATGTCGAAGGCACGCAGAAGGTTTTCGTTCACCATCAATTGTCATTCTCCAGGGCGGGTGCACTGCGTTCTGCATAGCCCGCGATGAGATAGCAGGATGTCGAGCTCGCGACCAGCGCAACAACCCAGATGACCAAGAGTTTCAGGATGGTGGCGACGTTGACGGCTTGAAGCATCAGTCCGAGAACAATGAGTCCCAGGCCAAGATTGTCCGCTTTGGTGATGGCGTGAAGCCTGGAGTGAACATCAGGAAACCTGAGAATTCCAAGTGTTCCGGCGAGGAAAAAACCCGATCCAATGAGGACAAGAGTGGCGGTGAGAATATCGAAGACGCTCATGTGATTGTCTCTTCATTATGATGAGTCTGAGATTCTGCCACCTTTTGGTCCCCGGTCTGGACAAACACGAGTGTTGCGATAACCGCAAGCAAGGCGAAGACGAGAGAAATGTCGCGGACGGCAGGTTGGTTGAGCGCCTCTGCCAGCAGAAGCATCATTGCGACGCCGGTGGTGCCGAAAAGCTGGGCAGCGAGAATGCGATCGGACCGCGTGGGGCCGATGATGACGCGGATCATTCCGGCGATGACCGTCAGAAGCAGAAAGAACGCAACTCCGAAGTAGAGGTTGGACATGATGGTGCTAAGCTCCGAGGAGTAACTTCATCCGAAAGATGCGATTCTCGTCCGAGTAAAGCCTGAATCCTTTGTAGAACGATTTGCGGAGTGTCCCAGCACGCTTGATCAATCGGCGATTGACAGGTGAATTGGGATCATGGGAAAATGCATATTGTATACAATTCTTTTGAATCGCGTCGATGGTAGGTCGAATTGTCTCTGAAGCAATTTCCCATTCCTTTGTTGTCTGGATGGTTCCCTAAGCAGGATTGCGGTGTGAAAGGAGGGACACAGGTCGGCAGAAGGATCTATCGTTCGTCGGTCGATGAACGGCGCAAGTCAAGCCGGGTTTGAGGCTTTGACTCAGAAGGGAGCTCAGCACATGCGATTGAACCGTCGATATTTTCTGATTGCCGGAGGCGCGGTCGTAAGCGCGCCAGCGTTTAGCCGATTTGGCGCACTAGCGCAGGATGCAACACCGGAGGCATCCGATCCGTCTACGATGTACGGACCGGTACAGGGGAATGAGGAGTACCGGCTGGTGTTCATGCAGGTGTTTCCGTCGAATGCGTTCTGGCAGATTCTGAAGGAAGGCATCGAGGCGCGAGCGGTTGAGAATGGCGTGTCGATGGATGTCATTGCGCTTCCGGATGCGTCTGGAGTAGCGGACCAGGTGTCGCAGTTCGAGGATGCCGTGACTCAGGGGTACGACGGTATTCTGATGGGCACGATCGACGCAGTTGGCATCGTGCCGGGCATCGAGGCCGCAAATGCGGCTGGGATTCCAGTGCTTGCCGTCGACACTGGGCCGAGTGGTGGCGATCTGATCAGTCTGGTGCAGACCGACAACGTTGCTGCTTCACGACTGGCAGGGGAGTTCATTGCCGAGCAGCTTGGTGGAGCTGGGAAGGTCCTGAATCTGCAGGGCGACATGGCCAATCAGACGGCGCAGGCTCGGAACGATGGATTGCACGAAGCGCTCGATCAGTTTCCCGACATTACCGTGATCGACCAGAGCGCCAACTGGGTACAGGAGCAGGGATTCACGATTACCGAGAATATCCTTACGTCCGACCCAGATCTGAACGCGATTTTCGCCGCAAATGACCCGCCGGCGCTGGGCGCGCTGCAGGCGCTGATTGGAGCTGGGAAAGAGAACGACGTGTTCATCGTCGGGTTCGACGCTATCCCGGATGCAGTGGAGGCGGTAAAGAACGGCCAGATGCTCGCAACCGTGGCCCAGTTCCCGAGGGCGATGGGTACGATCGGTGTCGACCTGATGGTGCGTCACCTGAATGGCGAGGAGACTCCTGAGTTGGTGGACTCTGGCGCGATGCTGGTCGTTCAGGAGAACGCTGAAGAGTTCCAGGCCGGAATGTAGTGACGGATTCGCGTAGCTCGAGAACTCAAGGCGAATCGCTCGACGTTCCCGATGGGGCGCCTGGTGGTCTGTCGGTGGATGAGCACGTCCCCGTTCTCGAGCTGCGTGCTGTCTCGAAGCGGTTTCCCGGAGTCGTTGCGCTAGACCAGGTGGACTTCGATCTCTATGCAGGTGAGGTTCACGTTCTGGTAGGTGAGAATGGCGCCGGGAAATCGACCCTGGTGAAACTTCTGGCTGGAATCTACCAACCAGACGAAGGCGAGATTGTTCTGGATGGAAAGGTCGTGCACTTCAACAGCCCGCATGAGGCGCAATCCCATGGGGTTAGCACGGTCCATCAGGAGTTGAACCTGATTCCCCACCTGGACGTCGGGAAGAATATCTTTCTGGGCCGGGAACCGATGCGGCCGGGAGGAGTCATCGACTGGCCATCTCTTTACCGGCAGTCTCGAGAGCAACTGCTGGCGCTCGGAATCAATCTCGATCCACACCGGCGAGTGTCGACCATGGGAGTGGCCCTCCAGCAGATGACTGAAATCGCCAAAGCGCTGGTGGCCGACGCCCGGATTCTGATTCTGGATGAGCCGACCGCTGCGATCACCGCGGAGGAAGCAGAGCAGCTCTTCCGGCTCGTGGACCGCCTGCGGGCACAGGGAACCGCGATCATCCTGATTTCCCACCATCTCGAAGACGCGACCAGGGTCGGGGATCGGGCGACGGTATTGCGCGACGGTGCGTATGTCGACACTGTCTCGATGAAATCGGCCACGCCTGCTGACCTGATCAGAATGATGGTTGGTCGCGACCTGGAACAGCAATATCCGAAGGTAGAAGTGGCCCCGGGAGATGTTGCGCTTCGTGTCGATCAGTTGCATCGGGAAGGGGTTATCAGCGACATCTCGTTCGAGGTCAGGAGTGGCGAAGTCGTCTCGCTTGCTGGTCTCGTGGGGGCGGGTCGATCGGAAGTGGCAAGAGCCATCTTCGGTATCGATGCGATCGATAGCGGGCAGGTCTGGATCGATGGCAAGCCGGTAAAGCACCGGTCGCCGGGAGACGCAATACATAATGGTGTGGCGCTTCTGCCCGAAGATCGAAAGCAGCAAGGACTCGTTCTCCTGCTGGCGGTTGCGGACAATATTGTGATGGCGGCGCCGGACAAGACTGGCTCTCCGCCGGGTCTTCTGCCCCCATTTGCAAGGGTTCGGGTTGCCAGGAAGTTTATCGGCCTGCTGAACATCAAGACGCCGAGCTCAAAGCAGAAAGTGAAGTTCCTGTCGGGTGGCAACCAGCAGAAGGTGGTACTTGCGAAATGGATGCTTTCGCACGCGAATATCTTTATTTTTGATGAACCTACACGAGGGATCGATGTTGGCGCAAAGGTCGAAGTGTACCGGCTGATGAACGAGCTTCTGGAGCGAGGCGCTGCAATTCTGATGATTTCATCTGAGCTCCCTGAGGTGCTGGGAATGAGTGACCGAATTCTGGTAATGCGGGAGGGTCGCATAGTGGCTGAATTCGATCGGGAATCAGCGACTCAGGAAGGCATCATGGGGCATGCTGCCGCACAAACCCACGAAACTGAAGAGGTTGCGGCGTGATCACTGGTTCTGCCTCAATGGAAACGCTGGCGAAGGCTGAGCAGCGCCGCAAGATTACGTTCGGCAGCATTTGGGCCACCTTTGGGCCACTGCTGAGCCTGATCATCCTGAGTCTGGTGATCTACTCGCAAGAAGCGGTCTTCATGACCGGCGGAAACTGGACGAACATCGCCCGGCAGGCTGCGCTTACTGCAATTCTGGGTGTCGGGATGACGTTTGTGATCCTGACCGGGGGGATCGATCTGTCGGTCGGCTCGATTCTGGCGCTCAGTGCGGTGAGTGGAGCGCTGCTGATCGATCGACACGGCTGGGGCATGGAGGCCGTGCTGGTGATGCTCGGGGTTGGGGCATTCTGCGGGATGATCAATGGGCTGATTATCACGTTGGGGAAGATTCCGCCGTTTATCGTGACGTTGGGCACGATGCAGATATTTCGGGGAGCGGCGTCGGAGATTACGTCGGGTCAGCCTATCTCGTTTCTGACCAGTAATGTGCCAAATTTTGACGTCTTCGGAACCCGCAAGCTTGGCCCCTTGCCATCGCCGGTGATAATCGCGTTGATCACGTTTCTGGTTGGCTTTCTGATTCTTCGGTACACACGGCTGGGGCTCTATGTGTTTGCGATTGGGGGCAACGAAACTGCCACGCGGTTCTCGGGAGTCCACATCAATCGGTACAAGGTAGCTGTGTACACATTTATGGGTCTTTGTTGCGGCGTCGCGGCCGTTATGCTGAGCTCGCGACTCAATTCGGCGAAAGCCGACTTTGCTACGGGTGAGGAACTCAACGCGATTGCGGCAGTGGTCATTGGTGGGACATCTCTCTTCGGTGGAGAGGGCACGGTCGTCGGAACGATGATCGGAGCGCTGTTGATGGCAGTGATCCGCAATGGCCTGACTCTGATGCATATCTCAGCGTTCTATCAGCAGATCGTGATTGGCGCAGTGATCATCCTGGCTGTACTGATCGACCGGTTGCGGCGCAGAGGCACCTGATGGCTGTGGGAGCACCAATCCGCAGAGAAAACCTTGGCGACACGGTTCACCGGATCCTCTGGGACCGGATTCTGGAGCGCCAGCTTGCGGCGGGCGAGAAGCTTTCAGACGTGCAGCTCAGTCAGCAGCTTGGTGTCTCCAGAACCCCGGTCCGGGAAGCGCTGCAACGACTTGTGCAGGAGGGCGTAGTTCGCATCGAACCGAATCACGGGTTCTACGTTGTCAGCCTGCAAACATCTGAGCTGGAAGAGATTTATGAGGTGCGAGCAGCACTGGAATGTCTGGCCGTCCAACTGGCTGCTGGTCGATTCTCGTCCGGGGAACTGGAATCAGAGCTGGTGCTACTGGATAAGGTCGAACTCCGGTTGAAGACTGCGTCCACTGAGTCAACCCGGGCCGTAGCCCGGATGGAGTTTCTTGATGTCGACCGGGGATTTCACCGGCTGATTGTGAAGCGAGCGGGAAATCGGCGGCTGGAGGCGATGATCGAGAGCCTGTGGGCGCAGATCGCGGTGCTGCAGCACGCCGGCGCTCAACTGGGTTGGGGGACTCTCGCGATCGAGCGTCATCGCGGGATTATCTGGGCGTTGCTTGCTGGCGATGGCCCAACCGCGAGCGACCTTATGCATCGACATATTCACGAAGTGAAGCGGCTTCTGCTTGCTGATCGCGCTGCCAATGCAAGTGTTCAGCCACCTTCGGCTGATCCTGATTCCGTCGCGAGTCTGGCGCAAACCAAGCAGGAGAATGCTGCATGAGCAAGGGTCAGCACGTGCCTCGTCGGTGGGAATACCAGATGATCAAGGCAGATTCGGATCATCTGAATGATGCCGGGGCTCAGAGCTGGGATGTCGTCGCCACGTTCCCAGGGAGAGATACAGAAGCGGCCATGATTCTCATGAAGCGACGTGGCCTTTCGTTTCAGGAGCAGGTCACGATGGAGCAGCGGAGGCGCTACTTCGCGGCGTGGGGTATCGACATCGATGCGCACGATCAGGATCATCTGACTTGAAGAAAGCAGGGATTCTGAATCCGGATCTGGTTGGATTGCTGGCGCGAACAGGTCACTCCGACTTCTTTACGATTTCGGACCGCGGCTTTCCCGTCCCGGACGAGCAGGAACGAATCGATTTGTCACTCGTCGATGGGATTCCAACGGTTCTGGACGTGCTTGCGGCGGTGCAAATGGAATGGGAGATCGACCGAGTGGTCATTGCCACCGAGATGGATCTGGCAAGTCCTCATCGGGTTCAGGAGATGATGAACCTGCTTGGCCCTGCTGTACCGTTGCAGCGGATGTCGCATATTGAGTTCAAGCGGCTGGCCAAGACTGGCAAAGCGACCGTTCGAACCGGGGATACGGTTCCTTACGCGAACATCATTCTTGTTTCAGGGTAACTGAGATGAACGACCGAAATGCACGAACGCTCGATCTGCTCGTCATCCACGACCTCGACAATGTGGCGACAGCCCTGCGTGACTTGAGGAGTGGGGTCGTGGCCACCGTTACCGGAGTCCATGGTGATTCTATTCTGCTGAAGCTCAACGAAGAAATCAGGCTGGGTCACAAGGCTGCGATTGAGCCTGTCTCCAAGGGGGCGCCGGTCGTGAAACATGGTCAGCCGATCGGTCGGGCGACGGTAGATATTGCTGAAGGCGATCACGTGCACGTTCACAACCTGGTGAGCTTGAGCATGCTCGAAGGCTCAGATGAGATATCTACAGAGGTGATGGAACCGTGACAGCAGTTGCACCGGCTGGAAGCGCAAACGCGAGGATGGGCCGGTTCGAGGGATATGTGCGACCTGATGGCCAGGTGGGCATTCGGAATCGACTCCTGGTTCTATTCACCGTTGTGTGCGCTGAGGAAGTGTCGCGGCGTGTGGCGCTGCAGCTCGACGATGCAGTGGTCGCGGGATGGCGCGATTGCATGGTGAATCCGCATGCTCAGACCAAGATGCTGCGACTTGCCGCCAACCCGAATGTCGGTGGAGTGCTGGTGATGTCGCTGGGATGCGAGTGCTCTGATGCACCGGGGATTGCTCAGCGAATTGCCGAAACGGGCAAGCCAGTCTCCCTTGTTTCGATTCAGGGAGAGGGTGGTACCAGAGCCGCCATCGCGGCCGGCGTCGAGCGCGGCAAAGCGCTGATGGCAGAGCCGGTCGAGCGACGGACAATTGGCATCGAAGATTTGATCGTCGGGGTTGAATGCGGCGGTTCGGACACGACTTCGGGGATCGCGGCGAACCCGGCTGTGGGGCTGGCGTCGGATCGCATTGTCAATTCAGGCGGGACCGTGATCTTCGAAGAGACCAATGAGCTGCTTGGCTGCGAGGATGCGCTGACCCGGCAGTCCGCCAGCGAGGACGTGGCCGCTGAAGTGGTAGAAGCGATCGGAAGAGCCCGGGCGTGGGGCGAGCGAACGGGTCAGCGGGCGATAAGCGCCGGAAACATCGAAGGGGGATTGACGACGATCGAGGAGAAATCCCTGGGAGCTGTGTGCAAAGCAGGCTCGACACCAGTCAGAAGTGTGCTACATGGCGGTCGTTGGGAGCGACCGTCCGAACCCGGATTGCATCTGCTGGCACCATTCTATGTTGAAGAAGCTGGCTGGACAGGCGGCGGTACGATTAGCGATCCAAATGGAGTAACCGAACTGGCTGCATGCGGAGCACAGCTGGTGGTGTTTACAACAGGCAGGGGGACTGTTACTGGCTCAGGTATCGTTCCCGTGATCAAGGTTTGTGGGAATCCAGAGACCTATGCCCGCATGTCGGACAATATGGACGTCAATGCTGGGGCGATCGTGACGGGGGAGCGCACGCTTGCTGAAGTTGGGGACGAGATCTTCCAGTCGATCGTGCGAACTGCTGCCGGAGACCTCACGCGGGCTGAGGATCTGGGTCACTTCGAGTTTCATATCTGATCAACGTGGATTGAGCTCTCCAGAAGTTCCTGACTGGGGTTGGATTTTTCTAGCGTGGAAGGCAGGGTAGAGGGTGACAACTGACGAGCGCATTGCACTTTATGACCGGATGGCCAGTGAGCTGTATGTGGCCGTGATATCGGACATTCTGGATAGCCTTGGATTTCGTAGTCAAGTAATGGATGCCGCAATTCGGCCTATCGATCCAGTCGAGCGGCGAGCGCTGGTTGGGAGGGCTCACACGGTACTGATGGCGCCGATTTATGAGACTATCGACGAGCCCTACACGGTGCAAATCGCGGCCATCGACTCGATCGAGCCGGGCGACGTCGGTGTCGAGGCTACGGGAGGGATTACCGGAAACGCGTTCTGGGGCGAGCTCTTTTCGAATGCTGTTCTTGGTCGGGGTGGCCGCGGGATGGTGATGGACGGGTATCATCGGGACACTCGTAAAGTTCTGGAGCTTGGGTTCCCGGTTTTTTCGACCGGAGCTCGACCGTTTGACCTGGCAGGGCGGGCGCAGGCGATCGATTTCGGATGTCCGGTCGAGTGTGGTGGTGTGCTGGTGAATCCGGGTGATGTGATCTTCGCTGAAATCGACGGAATCGCGGTCATCCCTGCTGCTGCTCTGGATGACACGGTTCGGCTGGCTTTCGAAAAGGTCGCACAGGAAGACCGGGCTCGTGACGAGCTGCGATCGGGAGCTCTGTTGAGTGAAGTGTGGAACCGGTATCGCGTACTCTAGGAGCATGAGGATCGCCTTCAGGCGGTACTGAACAGGCGCTGATCTCAATCGGAGGAAGAATATGAGTACGTCACTGCCGGGCGGAGAAGGCCTGTCGATGATGCCTAAATCGTCGAAGGAGCCGGTCGCGATCGCCGAAGCTGCGGTCACGCTGGACCCGATCGATGATGTTGCCGTGGCCAAGCAGTCGCTGATGCCTGGCACCAAGCTGGTCCTGACCGATGGAAGCCAGCTGCGGGTTGCGCAGATGGTGCCTACTGGGCACAAAGTGGCATTGAGAGCCATTCCGGAGGGCCAGCAGGTGTTGCGTTATGGACAGATCATCGGGTTCGCGTCGCAGGAGATCAAACCCGGGCAGCACGTGCATGAGCACAATCTGGCGCTCAAATCAGTAGGACGCGACTATGCGTTCTGCGAGGATTATGCGCCGGTAGAGATCTTGCCGGATGCAGAGCGTCGGACGTTCATGGGGCACAGGCGGGCCGATGGCCGGGTAGGGACCCGGAACTATGTCGCCGTACTCGCTTCGGTTAACTGTTCGTCATCTGCAACGGCGCGAGTTGCGGAGTATTTTCGGCAGCCGGGCATGCTCGACGACTTTCCGAATGTCGATGGCGTTATCGGGTTGCCGCACAAGGGTGGCTGTGGCGCGCATATTGGTTCGCGGGACCTGTATATCTTCCAGCGGACGCTGGCTGGAATCGTCCATCACCCGAACGTCGCTGGCTATGTGATTCTGAGTCTTGGATGTGAGGTCAATCAGCCGACCGACATGATCGACGCGACATCGATGAAAGACGACGCGCCCCTGGTCATCACCATCCAGCAGGACGGTGGTTTTCTGAAGACAGTCGAACAGGGTATCGAGGCAGTGAAGCGGATTCTGCCAGAAGCGAACAGATCAATACGGGAGCCGGTACCCGTTTCGGAGTTGATGGTTGCTTTGCAGTGCGGAGGTTCGGATGCATGGTCCGGGGTGACTGCGAATCCCGGCCTGGGGAAGGCCGCGGATATTCTGGTGAAGCAAGGTGGCACTGTGGTGCTCGGCGAGACGACAGAGGTTTATGGAGCCGAGCACCTGCTGACACGAAGGTCGAAAAGCCCGGAGGTAGCGCAGACGCTTCTGGACAAACTCACGTGGTGGGAGGATTACACATCCTACTTTGGCGCGAGTATCGACAACAATCCTGCGCCGGGGAACAAGCTTGGTGGCCTGACGAATATCTACGAGAAGTCACTCGGTGCGGCGGCCAAGGCAGGCTCAACCCCGATGAATCAGGTTGTTGGCTATGCGGAACGGGTAACTGAGCGGGGCTTCGTGCATATGGATACTCCTGGTTATGACCCAGTGTCCGTGACCGGACAGGTGGCCGGAGGATGCAACGTGGTTTGCTTCACGACTGGCCGCGGCAGTGCATTCGGGTTCAAGCCGGCTCCTTCGATCAAAATTGCGACGAATAGCACGTTGTATGGCAGCCAGGAACCGGACATGGATATCAATGCTGGCAAGGTGCTCGATGGGATCACACTCGACCAACTTGGCGAGGAGATATTCGAGAAGATCGTTGCAGTGGCATCTGGAGAGCGATCCAAGAGCGAGACAGCTGGTGTTGGTCAGGAAGAGTTCAACCCCTGGATCCTTGGAGCGATGCTCTAGGAGCTGCACACAACAGAAAGTACGGTGTTGACAGAGATTGCGACAGACCGGCCAACGCTCAGCCGGGAGGACGAAACGCGGGAATTCGGAGAACGCATCGCCCCTTTGGGAGTTGACGTTCACCACGTGGCGGCACTGCCAGAGACATCTGCGATTGTTCGAGGACTTGCAGGCGAGCTGTTGGTCGACTGGATTTTGACCTCTGCAGAGCTTCTTGCAGCGTATCCAGCGTTCGCTGAGACCCTGGCCAGCGGTGGTGTTCGGGTCGATATTGCTACCGGTCCCGATGACTCGCGGGACGCTCCATTGGGAGTTGCTCTTGCTCGACGGACGCTGCTCGAGACGGGTTCGTTGCTGATGTCGGAAAGGTCCCTGGCGGACAGATCGGTTGCGATGTTGTCGTTGACCTGCGTGGTCATCACTCCGACGGATGGGATGATGGAGCGGCTGGAAGAGACCGCTGGCTGGCTAAGATCTGAAGCGTTGCGGCCGGATGGAGCCTATTCCACGTTCGTGACCGGACCCAGCAGAACCGCAGACATCGAAATGTCTCTCACCGTCGGAGTGCAGGGACCAGCGAGAATGATCGTGATTTTCGTCGATGAGATGCCGTTGCCCATGGCCGAGTCGTAGCGATGGGTTCAGCAATCCGCCGCCGTACTCGAAAGACAGAAGTTGTCAACGATGTTGAATCGTTCGACAAGCGATACCGGACCGCGATCGATAATCCCAGGCTGGGACCAAACATCCGTCGCTTCCAGGTTGGCTGGAGGGGCAATCGTGATCGATCGATCGACGAGGTGGAGTTCGAGCGCTTGCGACAGGAGTTCCGTTCCACAAAGTCACACGTCATTGCGAATCTGGACACGTTCATCGATCAGTTTTCGGCGATGGCGAAAAGAGCCGGGGCCACCGTGCATCTGGCGTCGGACGCGGCAGAGGCGGTGGAGATCGTCCGATCGATTTGTGAGCAGCATGGTGCTACCCAAATCGCCAAGTCGAAGTCGATGGTTAGCGAGGAGATCGACCTCAATCACCGGCTGATCGACCATGGTATCGAGGTCGTGGAGACCGATGCTGGCGAGTGGCTGGTTCAGCAGGCAAATGAGCGGCCGAGTCATATCGTTGGTCCTGCCCTGCACATGGGACGCCAGGAAGTCGGCACACTGCTAAACCGAGTTGTCGATCGAGAGGTCTCACTTGAGGAGATTCCTGATCAGGTGAAGGCGATTCGGGATGCGGTGCGCCCGGTGTTCTTCACTGCCGGTGTGGGAATGAATGGTGCGAATGCGCTGATTGCCGAGAGCGGCACGGTCATGATCGTGACGAATGAAGGCAATGGTCGACTTTCCGGTTCTGTGCCGCCGGTGCACGTTGTTCTGGCGGGGATCGAGAAACTGATTCCGACTTTCGACGACGCAGTGACGCAGCTCAGACTGCTCGGTCGGAGCGCCACTGGTCAGCGACTGACCGTCTACACCACGTTCATGACTGGCTCAACCCCAGGACATGAGACACATATCGTGCTGGTCGACAATGGCCGCCGGACCATGCGATCGATGCCAGAGTTCTCCGAGGCTCTGTACTGTATCCGCTGCGGCGCCTGTTCGAACGTTTGCCCGCCGTATGCTGAGGTCAGCGGCCATGTGTTTGGCCACATCTACTCTGGCGCCATTGGTTTGGTCGTTTCGGGATTTCATCATGGACTCGACTCGATTGCCAAAGCACAGAGCCTTTGTCTTTCATGCAATGCGTGCGAAGTGGTTTGTCCAGCGAGCATTCCGTTGCCGAGACAGATTCTTGATGTGCGAAAGATGGTGGTCGAGGCGAATGGGCTTTCGCCGATCAAACGTTTCGTATTGTCTGTTTATTCGCGCCCACGAGCGGTCGCGATGGCGACCGGGCTGGGTCGGGTTCTGGATAGGCCGATCGAACGTAGCGGCATGATTCGGAGCACGGCTATACCAAAAGTGAATCGACAGACCCGTTGGCGAAGCTTGCCGGCGGTTGCGGCCCAACCGCTACATGCGCAGGTGGCGTCCGGGTCGTTCGAGGAGGCGCTGCCTCCAGTGGTGGCCAATGGCGCCGCAGGGAAAACGGTTGCGCTTTTTCCTGGTTGTATGACCGATAGCCTTTATCCGGAGCAGGGTCTGGCGGTGGCACGCGCTTTGCGGTTGCTCGGTGTCCGGGTTGTGTATCCAAAGGGACTGAACTGCTGTGGGTTGCCAGCGAACAATATGGGTGACGAGGCAACAGCCAAGCGAATGGCCCTGCACACGATCGAAGCCCTGGAGCGTCAACTCGCCAGGATTCCCGCCGACTATGTTGTTTCCGGCAGCGCGAGCTGCGTGGCGATGCTGACGCAAGACTACGAGCATCTGTTTCGGGATGAGCCGTCGTGCAAGCTCCGGGCGCAGCAGCTCGCAGACAAGGTGATGGACTTCACATCGTTTCTGGACAAGGTCGCGAATCTCACGCCGGGGAGCTTGATGAGCTCCCATGCGCAGCCGGTGACCTACCATGATTCCTGCCAGGGATTGAACGCATTGGGGCTCAGCTCGGAGCCGCGGCGATTGCTAGTCGACGTGATGGGCTGCGACTTGGCGGAAATCGACGACATCCCGATGTGCTGTGGATTCGGTGGTTCCTTCAGCTTTGACTTTCCAGAAATTGCAGAACGGCTGATGAATCGGAAACTCGATGCGGCTGAACGAACCGGAGCCGGCGTGATGTTGACAGATAACCAGGGATGCATCATGCACCTGCGTGGAGGTTGTGATGCGCAGAAACGACCACTCGAGGTCAGGCATATTGCAGAAGTAATCGCAGAGCGACTCGAACTTCTGCAAAGCCTGTCTGATTAGGAAGGACGGTATCGAATGCCTTTGTGTGTTTACCAAACTGGTGAATACCAGTCGGGACGTCTGGGACTGGTTATGGATGACCTGATCGTCGATGTTGCGAACGGCGGTGGGCCTGCCAGTCTGAGCGAGGCGCTTCGCCTGAACGCTGGGGCGCTACAGGCCAGCCTCGAACGGGTAACGAAAGGCGACTCGATACCGCTAGGGTCCGCGACTTTGCTTGCGCCCCTCGACTTTCAGGAGGTCTGGGCGGCCGGAGTGACCTACCTGCGAAGCCGCGATGCCCGGATGGAAGAGTCGCAGGAAAAGAGCGTCTACGACCGTGTTTACGAAGCAGACCGGCCTGAGCTGTTTATGAAGGCGACACCCAACAGAGTTTCCGGGCCAGGTCAGGCGGTCGGAGTGCGGGGTGACAGCACATGGGATGTGCCGGAGCCGGAGTGCGTGCTGGTGATCAACAACAGCGGTGAAATCGTGGGGTACACGGTTGGGAATGATGTTTCTTCACGGAGCATCGAAGGGGAGAACCCGCTCTATTTACCGCAGGCAAAGATGTATGAAAAAGGTGCTGGGCTTGGACCAGTGATCGAGATGAGCTGGGAAGTGACGGATCCTGGCAATTTGCCGATTCGGCTTTCGATCAGTCGCGATGGGGCAGAGGTTTTCGCTGGCGAGACCAATACGAATCAGATGCACCGCTCGTTCGACGACCTCAGAGATTACCTGTTTCGCCATAACGTATTCGACTATGGGGTATTTCTGATGACCGGAACCGGGATCGTGCCACCTTCGGATTTCACGCTAGACGGTGGCGACGTGGTTTCCATTTCCATCGAGGGGATTGGTACGCTCGTGAATCCGGTTGTGAGGTTGTAGTCAATCGAACGGCAACACGGAGACGAACAGGTGGCACTATTTGGCTGAAGTCCGCTATGGATACTATCTTCGCCCATCACCGCAGATGTGTGACGCCCAGGTGCGCGTCCATATGCTGCTGGAGCGGCAGTTCGGTCTACGAGTAGCGGGCCGGTTCATGCCGCACGCGACGATCAAGGGGTTCTTTGCTTCGGAAGCAGATGTCGATCACATCCGAGAGTGCGCAAACGCCATCGTTGATGGGTTGACGACGTTCCCGGTATACAGCCAGGGGGTCGTGGGGTTTGGCAATCTGGGAATTGCACTTTCGATCATGCGGATGCCTGACCTGTCACGAAACGACAAACTGCAGAACTTGCACGACCGATCACTTGACGTATTGATGCCACTCGTGTCGAGTAGCTGCAACTTCACGCCGAATGAGTGGTTGGGGGAGCGTTTCGAGGCTCACTTGACCCTGGCAATGGCGGACATTCCAGCTACGCTCTTCGAAGAGGTGTTGCAGTTCGTGCAGTCTCTTGAACCGGTTGGTCCAGAGATGTTCTTGGCAGAGTGGCTCCATCTGTACGCCTTCGAAAGTGACGACTGGCATGGCGACTGGTGGGATACGTTGCGCTGGAAACTGGTCGACAGCTGGAAGCTTTTGTCCGCACCTGACTGAGTCTCATCTGCGTGGCTGTGCGTTTTAGTGAACGCGGTGGCAGGTCAGTTTGCGACACCGCACCATTCCAGGGTGGTAGCCGCAAAGACTTTTGTGGCCTTGATCAGATCGTCTACAGGCAGGAACTCGTTTGTTCCATGAATGCCCCAGGCCGGATCGCCAACGCCAAAAACGAGGCAGTCCTGACCTTGTGGGTACCAGAAATTGGCATCGCAAACAAAGGGCGAGATTGTTACTGGAGGCGTTTCTCCAGAGACTGCTTGCATCGACCGAACGATCGTGTGAACGATTTCGTGATTGGGATCGAGGTTCACCGGCTCCTTGACCCATGGCGCAGCTGAGTCGGAGTCAAGCGGAAGGTCGAGAAGTGGTGGATGCTTTCGGAGCCAGTAGTCATTCGCCGTCACGCTGTCGACCGTGGCGCGGATTTCGTCGCTGACTTCAGCAGCAGACAGGTCGGGATTGAAGAGTAGCGATCCGGTCGCCTCGCCGCTGTCCGGGATCGACGTGAGGGATGTGCCGGCCTGCATGGTGTTGATGTTGATGAACATGCCACCAGCTGGAACATACTGATTGGACCGCCAGAGATTCCACTGCTTTTCGAGTTCCAGAATCGCCAGCTGGTATTTCAGCATGTTGTCGATCGCGCTGACACCAGGGCGCTCGACGCCGTGCGGAAGCGGCTGCGCGACGAGATGGCGATTGCAGATGTGCGTCGACTTGCCGGGGACCGTGAGCTTGAAATAGAGCTCGCCCTTGATCGTGGGATAGATTGCAAAATTGGACGGTTCCGGAAAGATGGCGATATCTGCGCGGTGGCCTCGTTCGAGTACGGTGTTGCAGCCGATGTCGCGGCGACCAGCTTCCTCGCCTGGGGATTGCACGAGCTTGAGGTCGCCTTGCAGCTCGATCCCTTCGTCGCGGATGAACTTCGAGGCCATCACATAGGCAGTGATGGCGCCTTTCATGTCTGATGCGCCCCGGCCATACAGGTTGCCGTCGATCACTTCGCCGGAAAAGGGATCACCGTTTACCCACTGATCGCGTTGCTCCGGGGTTACTGGCACTACGTCGGTGTGGCCCGCCCAGATCAACGATTTGCCGCTGCCAGTGCCGAGTCGGGTGGCGACCACGTTTGGCCGGTTGGTCGCCACCTCGTAGTAATCGATGTCGAATCCGCCCATCGCCTGGAGCTGAGCGTGAAGCCACTCCTGAGCGGGCTTCTCGGCATATTCGTTCGGTTCGAGGTCCGGATTGATCGATGGCTGCCGAATGAACTCCGCGGCGAAGTCGGTTATTTCCTGGCGGTTGTTGTCAATCGCGCTCAGAACGCGGTCGAGACGGTCGGACACGATGTCGCTCCTTTGCTGGCGAGGCGAGTTGCCGATCGACAGTGTATCGAATGGATTCAGGTCTGGATGGACGGCGCAGGCAGTGAGGCCGAGCAGGTTTCGTCAAGCCGGGATCAGGAATGCTCCTGCTGCCCAGCCGGTTCCCGCCGACGATTGAATGCGCCACCAGGTGTATCCGTTCAACGACTGGGGGCCAGCGAGAACTGTCGAAGTCGTGCCGTCCGGAATGGTCGCAACGATAGTCCCCGCTAAACCTGCCGCCGAGCGAATCCGCAAGCTGCCATTGCCCGTGAACACGGTGACCGTTGACCCAATCCGCGGCCCATGCGCAAGAAACTGGGCTACGACCCAGCCGGTCTGATTGCCCGACTGGATTTGATACCAGCTATACCCCGATGCCTGTTGTGGGCCGGATCGGATCACGCAGCGCGCACCTTGCGGCAATTGGGCAAGCACGCTGGCCGAGGTTCCCGGTGCTGACCGAAGATTGAGCGGCCCACTGGCAACGACGACATCGTCGCTGATATTGAATGAGGTCGTCGGAGATGGTGTGGGCGATGTGGTGGCGAGCGACAAGAAGTCCTGGGCGACCCAGCCAGTTCCGGACGAAGTCTGGAGCCGGTACCAGGTATATCCGGAAGCCGAAGTCGGACCGGCAAGGACTGAACCCGCGGCTCCGCTGGCAAGCTGAGCAATGATGGATGCCGTGGTTCCAGCGGTAGAACGGAGGTTGAGTGGTCCACTCGAGACCGATACCTGATCGCCTGCCGAGAATCGTCCGGCTACCGTGGCCATGGCCAGGAAGTTCGAGGCGACCCAGCCAGACAGGCTGCCTGTATTCACCCGGAACCAGGTATATCCAGATCCGGTGCTTGGGCCGTCTACGACCGTGCCAGTGGCTCCCGTACTCAGCTGGGTCAGTATTGCAGCGGAGGTCGCGGCTGATCCACGCATGTTGACGGGGCCATCAGCGACGACGACAGTGTCGCCAATGGAGAATGTCGAGGACGGGGGAGGAGTCGGAACGCTGGAGCCGCCGGCGCCAAGGAAACGGGCGGCGACCCAGCCTTCGCCCAAACTCGTGGAGACCTTGTACCAACGGTTCAGGTCGGCGTCTTCCGGGCCACCGAGAATCTCAGCCGCAGTGCCTGCCGGAAGGGAACGGATCAGTGCGCCATTGATGCTGGGTAGCCGGCGAAGGTTGGCGCTGTCGTTCAGCGAAACGCGCGCACCCCGACCAAATCGCCCCTTCTTCCAGCTCACAGGCGGGTCTATCGTCAAAGAGTTGGCGATAGCCCAGCCGGTGGCATAGTCAGTTGCTACCTGGTACCAGGCGTATCCATCCTGAAGGACCGGGCCACCGAAAACGACTCCGTGCACGCCCGCCTGAAGCAGCAGGATGACTGCGCCGCCAAGACCTGGCTGGGCTCGCAGGTTGACGCCACTGTTCGTGACGACAAAATCCCCAGCAACGAGGCCGGCTGCGGGACCACCTGGCTGGTTCGCCAGAGTCTGCGATACCAGAGAACGGATCGTGGCAAGCTGAGGGTAGGCGAGATCGCCGGGGCAGGATGTGCTGAGCACGTCGCGGTGACCACAGATAGTCGGCAGACTGGCAAGACCCTGGAATGCGCTGCGACCGAAGGGATCGCGGAAACGGACGGCCCAGGCAACGATCGCAACCATTCCGGCAAGTGCCGATGACGAAACGCTCGCAAAATTATGGTTGCCGATGAATGAGATGCCGGACGAGCCATTCGCGAATGCAAACGCGTGTCCACCGACGACATCCTGACCGCCGACACGACCCTGGTAGATGTTGCCAAAACGGTCGACGAGAAAGTTGTATCCGATGTCATACCAGCCGCGAGTTACCGAATGGTAGTACTGCACCGCCCGGATGGCCTGAAGCGGCTGTTCGACGTTGGAGGTCTCGGTGTGATGGACGATCGCGTGTCGCACGGAGGCGTAACGCAGCGTCCACCATTCGCCACTCTCGGTGAATCGATACGATTCGTTGGCGCCCCATTCCGATCGGGTAATGATGCGGGGCGGTCGGGATGGATCAATGCTGGCTGCGCCGACGCCTCCAACGGCGTCGAGATCGGGTCCAGCACTCGAATCAATATAGGTCAGCGCAAATCCCGGTACGGTAACGCGATTTCCATCCGGGTCATAGACGGCGTAGGCGATGTGACGGGCACCTTCAGCGCATACGAGGCCGGTGAAGCGGCGACCGTTGCGATTCGGTTGACCTTCGTCGTGGGAGGCAGCGAGGATAAAGACCTCTGACCATGAGACGCCGTCGTAGCTGAACTGGACGTGGACAATGGGCCAGTCACCAGCGTCCCCGTCCCAGTGAGCACCGATCGCTGTAAACGGAAACTGGGTCTCGAAGACCATGGGTTCGGTGGAAGCGCCAGCACCGCCTACCGGGCCAAGCTGCTCACCCTCGTACCAGTCGAATCCGATCGTTTCCGACTCAGAGGCAGACGCGCTGTTCAGGGCGCGATCTTCTGGGGCGGCGGCTGACACGCCGCTGATTCCAGCGAGAATAGCAGCAGCTTTGAGCACTACCCTCCGGTTGAAGCGGCGGGTGCCCTGATCAGATTCTGGCTCCTGGACCGCGAATGTAACGGGGCCCATCTGCTTTCCTTCCTCCCGGATGAGGGTCCGGGTCCCAGCAGATGTGTCTGGTTGTCACGATGCGGGGTACGGCTATGCTAGCGCACATTTGCCGAAAAGTAAAGGGGAATAGATGCGTTCGTACGCGGGTAAATGACAAGTGCTACTGATTCAGGGGAGTCCGATTGTGGGAGGAGGGCGCCAACCTGGTTGACGGATTGTCTGCACTCAGGCGTTGGTCAGGAACTCGCCAGCGGCCCATCCAGTGTCGGACTGGTGGGTGACTTGCCACCAGGTGAAGCCGGATGCAACCGTTGGTCCGGAAACAAGGGTAACGATCGAGCCATTGCTCATGGTTTTGATCGTGTCTGAGGCTGTCGATGGCGCAGTTCTCAGGCGGAGGTTGGCTGTCGTTCGAAGCTGACTGCCAGGCTGGTACGGAGCGGGAACAGGTGTTGGAGATGGGGCTGAGCTGGCGGAAATGTTCTGATCGACAATCCAGCCAGTGCCCTGATTGAACGAAACCCGCCACCAGGTGTATCCGCTACCGAACTCCGGGCCGCTGACGACCGTGCCAGCGGCATTGGCACCAAGCAGGACGATGATTGCCGCTGTCGTAGATGGGCCACCTCGGAGGTTCGTGGGTGTGATGGTCGCAACACCTGATCCGGGGCTGAATCGGGCTGCGGGCGGGGTTGGAACGGAACCGGTGATCTTTCGGAGGTACAACCCAGCTGCCCATCCAGTGCCTGATGGGACAGCGATCTGCCACCAGACGAATCCGCTGGCGCTCACTGGTCCTCCCAGGACCGTTCCCACCATCCCTGCGGGCATGATTGCGATGACTCCGCCATTCGTTGACGGTGTGGAGCGCAAACGCAGGGACGTCGTCACTTCGACGGCGTCGCCTGGAGAAAACGCACCCGGCGCGCTTGCCGTGGGACTCGACTGCGGAGTGGGAGTCATGGTCTGCGTTGGCAACGGAGTCGGCGTTTCCGTGAATTCGAGCGTCGGGGTCAATGTTGGAGACTCAGTCGCCTCTGGAGTCGGCGATGTATCACCTTCCTCCGGTGTCGCAGATGGCGTCGAAGTGGCTGGCGGAACGGCAGTCTGTGCTGGTGTTTGCGTTGGAGGGGGAGCGAAGCGGGACGGGGCGAGATAGATTGCCGCGGCGAAACCACGTGCCGTCGGCGTCTGCAACTCAAACCACTGCAGACCAGATCCAGAGACTGGCCCTGAAAGGATTGTGGAAATCGTGCCGGTTGGCAT
>JBGTJM010000426.1:0-10131 GCA_041745115.1 Thermomicrobiales bacterium | reverse complement strand
GCGTTTGGCGCCAAAGCGGTTCACGTGGAGGTCCTGGCTTCACAAGATTACGGACGACTCAGTACTCTGGCCGCGGAAACGTGGCAGCCACCAAAGGAATAGGCAATGAATGACCGCAATGAATCAATCAAGCGAGAACCTCACCAGACAGACGGTCGTCCGCTCATCCTGCTGACTGGAGGTACCGGTTACGTCGGAGGACGCTTGTTGACCAGGCTCGAGGAGGCAGGATACCCGGTCCGCTGCCTGACTCGTCGCCCGGAAGAGCTGGAAGGACGGATCGCTCAGGGTACTGAGTCGGTTTACGCCGACATGCTGGACTCCGGCAGCCTCAAGACTGCGATGGTCGGAGGTGATATTGCTTTCTATCTCGTGCATAGCATGGGATCGTCGTCCGATTTCGAGGAGCAGGACCGCATCGCTGCCCGGAATTTCGGAGACGCCGCCCGCGAAGCTGGCGTGGGCCGAATCATCTATCTGGGTGGGCTCGGCGAGGAGTCGGACGACATATCCGAGCATCTTCGCAGCAGGCAGGAAGTCGGACGAGTGCTACGAGACTCTGGCGTTGACGTGATCGAGTTTCGAGCCTCGATCGTGATTGGTTCCGGCAGTCTCTCGTTCGAGATGGTGAGAGCGTTGGTGGAGCGGTTGCCGATCATGATTGCGCCAAAGTGGGTGGCCGTTACGGCACAGCCGATCGCCATCAACGACCTGCTTGCCTACCTGCTCGCGGCATTGACCCTTGAAGCAGAAGGCAGTCGCGTCTACCAGATAGGCGGCACCGATCGTGTCTCCTATGGGGAGATCATGAACGAATACGCCAAACAGCGGGGACTTCGCCGCATCACGATTCCGGTCCCGGTTCTCACTCCGAGGCTGTCCAGTCTCTGGCTTGGGCTCGTGACACCGGTTTACTCCCGGGTCGGACGAAAACTGATCAGCAGCATCAAGAATCCAACGGTCGTCAATGATGATTCAGCCCTGCGCGACTTCGATGTCTCACCGATTGGGCTTTCCGAGGCAATTGCGCTGGCTATCCGAAGCGAAGAACAGGAGATAGCCGCGACTCGCTGGTCGGATTCTTTGTCATCCAGTGGTGACACCAGGGAGTGGAAGAGTGAGCGATTTGGCAGCAGGCTGATCGACTCCCGCACGGTGACCGTCGACCTGGTGCCTGAGCAGGCGTTCCGACCAATCAGCCGGATCGGCGGGAGCACGGGCTGGTACTACGGCAACTGGCTGTGGAGCCTTCGGGGATTTCTCGACTTGCTGGTAGGCGGCGTGGGAGTGCGTCGGGGTCGTCGGGATCCCGTCAATCTGAGAGTTGGCGACGCCCTCGACTGGTGGCGCGTCGAAGCATTCGAACCTAACCGGCGTTTGCGCCTCTCAGCAGAGATGAAGCTTCCTGGCCGGGCATGGCTGGAGTTCGAGGTCGATCCTGGCAATGATGGTGGCACCATTGTACGGCAGACGGCGATCTTCGATCCGGTCGGACTGAGCGGGCTTCTCTATTGGTATGCAACCTATCCTCTGCATCAGTTTGTCTTCTCCGGAATGCTGAGAAACATCGCTGCCGCAGCTGAAAACGGTGGGCAAAGATCAGATTAGCCTTGGCGCGGCGCTTTGTCGGAAGGTGCCTGTTTTGGGCAGATAGTCCATGGGACCTACTCGTTGTGCCGAGTTTTTTCTACTGTGAGCGTTTGATGCTCGCTATTGCCTCGCGAACAGAGAGCCATCCGGCCAGCGATTCCGTCGTTTCAATGGCATCAAGAATGGCCAAAACGACAGCATCCGCTGCAGCATGCCCTACCATGTCGGTCAGGTTAGAATCGGTGGTACCTTTCACGGTTCGACTTCCAGTTCTAACCGAGAACACTGTGTCTCCATCTCGCATCGCGTGACTTGGCCGGATTGCTCGTGCAAATCCATCGTGGGCCAGCTCGGCGATTTTGTTCAGTTGAGGCTTATTGAGCGCTGCATCGGTCGCAACGACAGCCAGCGTCGTGTTTGCGATTGAACTGGATTCATCAATGGTCTCGTCCAGCGGATGGTAGAGAAGCGGTTGATCGAACCCGCCGCGTATTGCGTACAGTTCACCAGTGAGTGGATGAATGAGGCCGCCGAGTGAGTTGATGACGACTATCGCTCCGACCATTATGCCTCCTGGAACCAACAGGGATGCCGTTCCTAGCCCGCCCTTGGCTCGAACGCAGCCGGGACCCTTGCCGGACGTGCCGCCTGTGCCTGCCCCTACGTTTCCGCGTCCGAAACTTCCTTCACGCGCATCGCCGGCCGCTTCGTATCCCCACTCCGCGGTCGGATAGGTGTAGGGATCGGTGAAGTCCAGGTCATAGATCACCGCACCAGAGACGATCGGAATGAGTGCGCCACGGCGTGATAGTCCGATTTTTGCTTCCAGCAACCATTCCGTAATTCCTGCGATGGCGCCGAGTCCGAAGAGACTTCCGCCAGACAACCCAATGGCATGGACAAGTCCACCGATCGTCGTGGACGCCAGTGCGTCGGTGTTAAACGTTCCTGGATTAGAGCCGCGGACCTCTACTCCGGCGATGGCACCTTCGGGAAAGATGATTGCTGTGGTCCCTCTGAACACACGATCATGTGTGAAGTGCCCCACTTGAACCCCGGGTACGTCCGTAATGGCACCGAGACGACCAGGACGCAATACCTCTGGAACTGTGAACTCCACTGTGGTCATCGTTCGGCCTTTCAAGGATGTTCAGACGCCTAAAGCCTGAGCCGTGGGTCCAGAACATCGCGTAACGCGTCGCCGAGCAGGTTTGAAGCCAGGACAGCAAGCATGACAGCCAGACCCGGGAAGATTGCGAGATACGGTGCAGACTCCATGAACCTGCGACCGTCGCTCAGCATTACACCCCAAGAGGGTATAGGTGGTTGCGCGCCAAGTCCAAGAAACGACAATGCCGCTTCTGCCAGGAGTGCGAAAGAAAAGGTCACAGTCGCTGTAACCACCAAAGGTGAGATCACATTTGGCAGAAGATGCCGAATCAGAATTCTCGGCGTGCTTGCGCCAATGACCCGGCTGGCTTCAACGTACTCTAATTGCTTCGCAGAGAGAATCGGTCCCCGGATAATCCTCGCGAATCCGGGTGCATACACGATTCCGAGCGCAATTGCAGCGTTGCGAAGCGACGGCCCGAGAATTGCCGTGATGCTCAGCGCCAGCAGGATCGCAGGAAACGAGAAGATGACATCCATCACCCGCATGATGAGAGAATCCAGCCAGCCACCGAAATATCCCGCAATGATGCCTGATGGTGCACCGATAGCCGTGGCTAATACGATCGCGAGCGCAGCGACACTCATCGACGTGCGGGCTCCAAACACGATGCGGCTGAACAAGTCACGACCAAACTCGTCAGTACCCAGCCAATGGGCAGTGCTGGGACCTTGGAGCCGGACCAACCGGTTAATCTCATAGGGGTCGTGGGTCGCAACCGATGGTGCGAACAGAGCGGAAAACGCCACTGCTCCGAGGACGATGATACCGATCATCCCACCGCGATTTCGGGCGAACTGCCGCAGGTAAAGTGACCAGAATGACTGTCGCCTGGCTGATCGAGGCAGTTCGGCTCCTGCCTCCAGCGTTCCCGCTCCGGCGCTCACGACGATCGTGCCGAGCCGTACTTGATCCTCGGATCAACGTAGGCATAAAGGATATCGACAAACAGGCTGATGAAGAGAACCAGTATCGTTATCAGCAAAACTGTCGCCTGAACGACAGGGTAGTCGCGGTCAGAAATAGCCTGCACGGTGTACCGACCAACGCCGGGCAGATTGAACACTGTCTCAACGATCACAACCCCGCCCAGCAGATAACCGAGCTGAAGGCCGACAACCGTGATGATCGGGATCAAGGCATTCTTGAAGGCATGCCGGCGGAGCACGACGGCTTCTCGCAGTCCTTTGGAGCGCGCAGTAACGATATACCCGCTTCCCATGACATCGAGAAGTGCCGACCTCGTTATTCGCATCAACGAAGCTGATAGTGAAATCCCAACAGCCAGGGCCGGCAAAATGAAAATGGAGAGATTCTTCCCGACATCATCGAATATGCTGACATATTGGGCGCCCGGGTACCACGCAAAGTAGCGTGACGCTACAAGCAGGAACATGGTTCCGAGCCAGAAATCAGGCACCGAAAGTCCGACGAGCGCCACTCCCTGGGCAGCAAGTTCGGTTCTGGTGCCTCGCCGCAGCGCCGCAATGACTCCCGCCGGAATGCCAACAAAGAGACCAACAAGAGCCGCCATGATCGCGAGCTGAATAGTGACGGGCATTCGGGATCTGATGTCAGTGGCGATGGATCGCTGCGTTTTGAGCGAATTGCCAAGATCTCCCTGAACCGCATTGCCAACCCATTCCACGTACTGGACTGGAAGTGGCTTGTCGAGCCCGAGGTTGCGACGCAACTGATCGCGCTGTTCTTCTGTAACATCACTGCGTGCTCCCGAGAGCACGAGAACGATGTCTCCAGGAATGAAACGGATCGAGAAGAATACAATCAGCGAGACCCCTATCAGCGTCGGGATCATCGTCAGCAGGCGCCGAATGATGTAGGTGCTCAATTGCCAACACGTCGATCGACTGGTGCGATGATTCGCACCAGTCCGATCGCCATCAGGTTCACTATTGCTCGATCCAGACCCGCTTCATGTACGGTGCGCTGGCATTTGGCATTGGAGTAACTCCACGGAACCGTGGATCCCAGATCAGCCAAACATCATACACATAGTAAAAGAGATTGGGCACGAGCGTATCGAGCTTCTGCTGGACATCCGCATAGAGCGACTGCCGAGCTTCTGTATCCACTGTTGAGCGAGCTTCGTCGAGCAACGCGTCCAGCTCCGGATCAGAGATCAGGTTTCGGTTTGTTGGCGACGTCGAATGATATCGACCCCAGGTGTATCCGTCCGGATCGGGCTGCCCCAGCAGAAGGATGTTCAGCATCTCGAAGTCGCTGTTGACCCACGCGTCGAGCAAGTTGCCCCACTCGAGCTGTTCGATCGTGATGTTGATGTTGATTGCCTGCAATTGCTGCTGCAGGACCTGAGCGTTTGCCGTATCGAGGATATAGAGCGGTGACACCCGCAAAGTGACATCGAACCCATCAGCGAATCCAGCCTCGGCCATCAACTCCTGAGCTCGCTCGAGGTTAGTCTGATAGGTCGGCAACTCGTCTACCGGAATGGCCCAGAACTCCTGTGGCGCGGGAATGTATCCAGTTACCTGCCCGAAGCCAAGTGCAGCGGTTTCGAGAAACTCTGTTCGATCTATCGCATAGCTCATCGCCTGCCGAACTCGTGCATCTGCGAGCGGTCCCTCTGAGCAGTTGATGTACGTTGTGGCATGGGTCAGGGTGCTTACCTGGTAGACCTGCCAGTCCGGGTTGTCGACAAAGGACTCCACCGGCTGATAGTCGAGGAAATCGGCATTCTGGACCTCTCCGCCGCGCAGAGCGGCGACACGCGCCTGGTCGTCGGGCAGCACCACCCATTCCATTTCGTCGAGATATGGCAGGCCCTCCTGCCAGTAGTTGGGATTCTTCACGAAACGGATCGACTGGTCTGGTACGAAATCCTCGAGAATGAACGGGCCAGATCCCATAGTTACCGTTTGAAGATTGCCTTCGTTCGCTTCGTAGAACGCCTTGGAGATGATCGGATTGTAGTGCCACGACAGATATCCAATCATCGGCGCAAACGGGCTATTGAGGTTGAGCTGAACAGTCTTCTCATCGACGATATCGATGGTTTCAATCACTTGAGCCCAGGCTCGACCGCCCAATTCAGGATCCTTGTACCCCTCCAGCGAAAACTTCACATCTTCAGATGTCACTGGGCTGCCATCGGAAAACATGGCGTTTTCGGCAATAGTGAAGATGAACGTTGTTTCGTCCGGAGCCTCGAAGTTCACGCAAAGATTTGGCTGTGAGGCCAGAGTCTCATCGAAAATGAACAGGGTGTCATAGACTTGCTCTGTGACAAGCGCCGAGACAAGCGATGACATCGTAAATGGATTGAGATCATCCGGGTTGGCTTCGAAACCAGCCCGAAGCGCCCCCCCCGCTATGGGATCAGCTGATGCAACTGGTGAAGCATCCTGTGCATTGACACCAGCCGTGAACGGGTCGATCACTCGAAGCCCGGAAAGCCCGAACGCAGCTCCTCCGATTGCCGACGTTTGAAGCAGTCGTCGTCGCGTTTGCCGATCCTGGTGAACCATTCGTTCCAACGTTGCATCGATGTGTCGAGGCATCGGTACTCCTCCTTGATGTGGGGATTCACTACGCTCCGGATAGCATATCGCAATGAGCTTGGCAGTTAGGTGTTTGTTTCGGTCGAAGGCGTTGCAAAATCGTGCAAATCTGCAAAATCAGCGTCAACCGGCCGGGTGCCCATTCGTCCTGCCCCTGCTCCATTGTCGACCGGTATGGCGGATCCATTCACTCGGGAAGCCTGAGGCGACGCGAGCATAACGGCGAACTGTGCGATATCTGACGCGGAAACCGATTGGCGCAACGGATTCGCGGTTCTGGCGGCTTCACGATAGCTTTGAGACAGATGTGAGCCGCCCTCATCGACATCTACGTATCCGGGCAGAATCGCATTGGCGCGAATACCAAACTCACCCAATTCGAGTGCCATTGATCGCGTGAGCATTCCAACCGCCGCCTTTGAGGAACAATAGTGGGACCATCCGTGCAGAGCGGTGTTTGCCGCTCCCGAACTCACGACGATCAGATGCCCCGGCACCCGAGAAGCAACCATCTGTCTCGCAGCGGACTGGCACGTCAGAAATACCCCCTTGAGATTCGTATCGATGACCCGATCCCACTCATCTACAGCGACCTTGAGAAATGGTGTATTTGGATAGATGCCAGCATTGGCAATAACGACGGAAGGGATCCCCACCTGGTTTGCTGTGAGATTGAACAGATGCTCTACCTGATTCGGCACTCTCACGTCGGCGGTGACGCCGGTGGCTTCGATTCCCGCCTCTCCTAGAGTTGATATGGCGTTCGACACGGTTTCGATGGTTCTGTCGGAAACGACAACCCGGTCACCATTCTGGCCAAACGCCTGGGCCATTGCATAGCCGATTCCCGTTGCAGCGCCAGTTATCACAACCACCCGCGATCTGTGAGGTGTCGTCATGAGCGGTCCGACTGAGATCCACTGGCGGACTCGTCCGTCGCGCGAAACGCGTCGGCGGCAGCCGCGAGCGTTGAGAAATGAGCGTTGTGGGTAGCAAACGTGTTGATAAGACGATCGAGCATCAGCATTCTGTGGCCCCGGCCGATGACCTGCGGGTGCATGGTCAGCGTGTATACCCCGTTTGGCACATGCGTCCGCATGTACTCAAATTCTCCGATCCAGATCTCTTCGACTTTGCTCGGGGCGGACAGGCCAGGGAAAACGCGGTTGTCGACTCGCAGATACTCGAAGTGCGGAAAGTCATCCAGAATCCAGCTTACCGGCATTTCTACGAGATCTACGCCCGCTCCGAAGAGATAGGGGCCGTCAGTCTGAATCCGGTCGCCAACCCGGCACCAGTAAGGTTCGAAGTCCGATGCCATCAGGGAACTTTCGTAGCGGAATCCATAGTCCAGCAGAAGCTGAATCGTATTCGGACTGTTGTCCCATGATGGCGACCTGTACCCCACCGGAACCACCCCGGCAACTTCATGCAGAGCGCGTAGCCCTCGTTCGAGTACTCGTCGCTCTTCATCAATCGGCAAACCGCCAGGGTTCTCATGCAGGTATCCGTGATGGCCAAGTTCATGACCAGCGGACGCGATAGCCCTCGTCAGATCGGGAAAGGTTTCTGCGGTGTGCCCGGTGACGAAGAACGTGGCCGCGATCTGGTGTTGATCGAGCAGCTTGAGGATTCGCTCTACGCCAACTGCTCCGAATTCCCCGCGAGAGATCATGGTGGGTGACGACGACCCCATCGGCCCAATCCAGATCGAGATGGCATCGAAATCAAATGTCAGACAGACAGTCGGTTGCCCATTGCTCACTGCGCTTTCTCCTCTGCAATTGATGAAACAGTTGGCGCTTGGCTTGCGTGGTGTGTCTATCATACGAGCAGGTATCAGATGGATGCCTCGTTCGACCTGGCGATTTCGTTCACTACCTCGCTCGTGGCAAATCACTCACTTCAGCGAGCATAAGGAGAATGTTGATGAGCGGCGATGACAAGTCCACTATTTCTATCCCTTTTCCAGACATCGACCTGCCGCAATTGAAGATCACCGCTGCACCTGCACGGCTCAATGTGGCCGCGGGAGATGATCTTGTCTGGGTTGCCGGGAACTACACGGACCCCAGCGGCGAAACTGGCTTTCGAGTGAATCAGCAGGGCCCAGTCACCCAGCTGACCCATGATCGCCACTTCAGCGGACTGCGCAAAGGGGTGCCTCAGTTCGATCTCGCGCTCGGCACTGGCAGGAGCTTTTCACTGGCGATCGAGACTGGTGCAAGTGACAGGAATGTGTGCGATCTGGGCGGTGTTTCCTTGACGGATCTCGATTGCAAGCAGGGCGCTGGAGAGTTCACGCTCGACTTCTCGCGGCCGAATCCGGTGGAAATGACAAAGCTCTCGCTGGCTGCTGGCGCCGCTGCGCTGGAGCTCCACAATCTGGCGAACTCAAACGCCGGTGAGCTCTCGATCACTGGCGGAGCGGCGAGCTTCAAGGCCGATTTTGGGGGTGAGCTGCAGCGACCCATGCACGCTCGGTTCAATGTCGGCATGGCTGAGCTGCGAATCGCCGTTCCTAACGAGACAGCGGCAAAGATTCGCGCCAGCTCCACCCTCGGAACGGTGAATGTTGGCGATGGCTTCATGACCAAAGAAGGTGCCTACTGGAGCGAGGCAGCGATCAAGGGAGCCCTGCCAGAGCTCTCGATCGAGATCGTCACGGCACTCGGGTCGGTGAAGATCGAGCTTGTCTAGAGAAATGCAAAGAGACAGGGCTGACACGCCCTGTCTCTTGCCAGATGTGACGTTCTGCTTCTAGTCCGCGACCACCGCCAGGTCAACGCTTTCGCGCGGATCCGCGGGCGTCAACCGAAAGTGATCCATTGTCAGGCACTCGGTTGGGCACCAGTCGACACAGATTCCGCAACGGATACATGAGCGCTCGTCTATGACCATTGCGGCCGAGTATGGACCCAGCTCTGCTCTCGCCATTTGGGCCAGCTCGACGTCGTTGTCGATCGAATAAATGCGCTCTGGAGAAATCATCTCGATACATAGATGCGGGCACGCATCAACGCAGCCGTTGCAGAGAATACAGCGATGGCCGTCGATGAAGATGTTGAGCTGGCACTGCAGGCATCGCTTGGCCTCCTCAAAACCAATCGGCTTGGAGTAACCCACCTCGACTTCCATCGTGGTGTCGAGCGACCCCATACCACGAGCCTCGACCGGAAGCGACGGGATGATCTGGCGTCCAGTCGCTGAATAATCGTCGCCCCAAACCAGCCGCCGGCTCATGGCGCTGAGCGACCATTCAGCGATTCCCTCGGACAGTAGGGAGTTCGGCGTGGAGATGTACTCAGTAGGAACTCTGGTGATTTCCATATCCTTGATTTTGGGCTTGGCGTTTCTGAGCTGCTGATCGATCAGCTCGGCGACACGTTTACCCTCTCCAATCGAAGAGATGAAATTCGTTGGATTGATCACGTAATCCCCGGATGCCCAGACATTCGGAAGCTCTGTGCGCAGATTCTGATCGAGGAACGGAACCCCCCGCCGATCCCGGTTTGGCAGAACATCGCCAAGAAACGCGTTGTCCTGCCGCTGGCCAATCGCGCTAATCACCATGTCGCATTCGACAATCGTTTCTGAACCCGCTACCGGCTCGGGCCGTCTGCGTCCTTTGGCGTCGGGCTCCCCCAGTTCATTCCTGACAAGCTCGATACCGATGACATTGCCGTCTGCATCTCCGATGATTCGAGTTGGTGAAACCATGTACATGATCTCAACGCCTTCGATCTCAGCTTCTTCCAGCTCGAGCTCCTCGACCGGGATTTCCTGGATTGATCGACGGTAGGTCATGATCGACGTTTCGGAGCCCATCCG
>JBGTJM010000425.1:0-3244 GCA_041745115.1 Thermomicrobiales bacterium | reverse complement strand
GATTACGACGATTCACCCGATTGCGGCTGGCGATATGTACGGGATCGACGGAATCGACCATCTTGCGCAGGATGGTTTGCTTGCCCGGATTATTGCGGGTTCGTATCCGAGCGGACCTTCTTCGATGCCATCGCCCGCAATTTGGACCATGATCCATGACGATCGCGTCGAGGCGTACAACATTCCGAGCGGGCTGCTGTTTCAATGGCACGCAGATATTGCCACTGGCCGGCCAGGTGTGATGAGTCGAGTGGGGCTCCATACGTACTTAGATCCTCGCCAGACCGGTGGCAAGATGAACTCCTCCACGACTGAGGACCTGGTGCAGTTGGTCGATTTTGACGGCCGAGAGTGGTTGTTTCTGCGTTCGATGCCAATTGACGTTGCGATCATCAGAGGCACGAGCGCGGATCCGGACGGCAATGTTTCGATGGAGCACGAAGGTGCGTTCCTTGGCTCTCTTGAGCAGGCAATCGCTGTGCGCAATTGTGGCGGGCTCGTTATTGCGCAAGTGAAACGCATCGTTGAGTCTGGTTCGATTCAGGCCCAGCAGGTGCGAGTACCGGGTGTGCTCGTGGACCATGTGGTCGTCGATCCCGATCAGAGGCAGACGACGCAAACCCTCTACGACGCGGGGATCAGCGGGGAAATTCGCGAGGATCCGGTCGCGTTCGAGCTTGTGGACTGGGGGCCGGAGAAGATCATTGCCCGGCGGGCGGCGATGGAGCTGCGTTCGGGCGAGGCTGTCAACCTCGGGTTCGGGGTGTCAGCGCTGGTGCCAAGGGTTCTGCTCGAAGAGGGCCTGCATGGAGCAGTGACCTGGGTGATCGAGCAGGGTGCGGTCGGTGGGTTGCCGCTGCTTGGATTTCAGTTTGGTTGCGCGGCAAATGCTGACGCCATTGTGCCTTCTCCTCAACAGTTCATGTACTTCCAGGGAGGAGGCTTCGATCGGACCCTGTTGTCGTTTTTGCAGGTCGGATCGGATGGAAGCGTCAATGTCTCATCCCTCGCCGCGAAACCTCATGTGACTGCCGGGGTTGGTGGATTTGTCGATATCACGGCCAACGCCAGGAACATCGTGTTCAGCGGGAATATGACAGCTGGCGGGCTCAAGCTTCGCATCGATGAGGGCCGGTTGATCATCGATCAGGAAGGGCGCTCCAAAAAGTTCGTGAAGACGCTCGAGCACACGACGTTCAATGGGGGTTTTGCCGCAGAAAAGGGGCAGCGCGTTTGCTTTGTCACAGAGCGATGCGTGATCGAGTTGATCGAAGGCGAGCTGACCGTCACAGAGATTGCACCTGGTATCGACATCGAACGGGAGGTGATTCAGCAGGCGGAGATTCCGCTTGCAGTTTCCGGGAATCTCGCGACAATGGATCCGCGGATATTTGCTCCTTCGAGGATGGGCCTGACGCTGCAGGCCAGAACGACAGTTCGAACGACTGGGCTTCCCGGCTAGAACCTCGAAGTTGCACTGAAAGGTTGGCCAGTGGACGCGTTTCTTGCGCTCGATGCCTCTGAGCGTGCAACGCTTGACGCGATTGGAAATGCCCTGTTTCCCGCCACCGAGCGTGGGCCCGGGGCCGCTGAGATAGGGTCAACTGTCTATATCGACCGATCACTCTGCGGTGCCTATCGCGATCGATTGGAGACGTATCGATCGGCTCTGGCGTCGTTCGATCTGGCTGCTTTCGCCTTGTTTACTAAGCCAGCGCATGGACTGGATTCAAACGAGATCGACGAGATGATTGGACGCCTGGAAGAGGGAACACTTCCGGGCCAATGGAGTGTCGATCAACGAGCGTTCTTTCTCGAAGTTCGCTCGCATGTCCTCGAAGGTCTGTTCAGCGATCCCGCATACGGAGGCAATCGAAACAAAGCCGGCTGGCGGGCCCTGCGCCATCCGGGAGTCTGGCTGGAGAACAGCGCCGATGAGAACCTGAGCAGTGTTCCTGTGGATAAAGGTGGGGTCATCCAAAGCCTCGAGGATGTATTTATTCAAGAGCCTCTATTGCCATCGGTCCTGGAAGTGGAAGCAGCGTCATTCGATGCCCGGCTGCATGCGCCGCTGGACCATGTGGACGTCGTGATCGTCGGCGTTGGTGGTGTCGGCGGGTTCGTCGCGCCGATGCTTGCAGGTGCCGGGTTGAAGGTTGTCGGGCTGGAAGCTGGTCCAGTGTGGAAGCGTGGTGCCTTCAGACCGGACGAGCTTGGAGTTGCTTACTACGCTCGGGCGACGATGGGTCCAAAGTTCGAATTGGAGCCTCCCAGGTGGAGACGCTCGCCGAAGGAAGAGACACAGGAAGCCACGTATTCGCTTGGCAGGATGATGAATGGGGTTGGTGGATCGATCATTCACTACGGAGGATGGTTGCGCCGTTTTCATCCACATCATTTTCGGTTCCGATCACACATTCTGGAACGGTGGGGCGCAGGTGCGATCCCAGATGGATGTACGGTGATCGACTGGCCAGTGACCTACGAGGAGCTCGAACCGCACTTCACGCGCATCGAGCACTCCGTTGGCGTTGCCGGAGACGAGACGAACCCATTCCTGACCCGTTCACGCCCGCTGCCGATGCCACCGATGAGACCGTTTCGCCTCGGTGAGACGTTTTCCGGAGCTGCTAGGGAACTCGGACTGCACCCGCATCCGAGCCCCGTGGGTCAGAACACCATCCCGTACAACGGGTTGCCTGCGACGACCTACTCGGCGTGGAACAATGGCTTTGGGAGCTGGGATGGTGACAAGTGGCATCCTGCGCTGACGTCGGTGCCTGAGGCGATCTCGACCGGGAACTTTCATTTGCGAACGAACGCGCGGGTCGTGCGAGTTTTGACGAATGAGAATGGCCGGGCGGATGGTGTTGAGTATGTCGACGGTGCGGGGCGCCGGCATAAGCAACGTGCCAGGGCAGTAATCCTGGCGGCGTACACGTTCGAAAACATCCGGCTGATGATGCTTTCTACTGACTCCAATCACCCAGCCGGACTGGGAGGTGATTCTGGCCATCTGGGACGCCATTTCATGACGAAGCAATTTGCGCATGTCGACGGATTCTTTCCGGGAGCAGTGTTCAACCGGCACACGGGACCGGCATCTCAAGCTATCGTGGTCGATGACTTTCTTGCTGAATCCTTCGATCCATACGGGGAAGGCGGCTTTGTCGGAGGCGCGACACTAGGCGCAGAGAACCAGTTCTTGCCGCTGCAGATTGCCAGGGAGAGCCTGCCGCCAGAT
>JBGTJM010000424.1:0-3027 GCA_041745115.1 Thermomicrobiales bacterium | reverse complement strand
CTAGAGGTTGTGTAACTTAGGCAGCGAGAGGCATTGTGTTTGCAGTGCCAATTATTGTTTTGCCCATTTTTACGAAGGCCTGGGCGCTTCGACACGCAGTAGACTAACCTCGGACCCTGTCGAAACCAAGCATCCCCTTGGAATAGACGCAAAATCGCGTCCAAGTATTCTAGCACATTTGATCGCAAAGTGGCGCTCGTTGAATGCGACCGTGCCCAACGATCTCCCTCGAGGAGAATCGATCAGGATTCCTCGTGAATCTCGGCGGTTGCGCCGTTATCTGCGGCTTCATCCTCCCAGTCAACCCAGGGAGCATCGAACTCTTCGACAAATGAGCGTACAGCAACACCAATCGTCGGAAAGAACCGCGCCTGTCCCAGTTTCTCAACCAGACCGAACCGCCGCAGTGTGTCCTTTACTGGGTCTTTCATTTCTGCGAATGCCAGCTCGATGCCCTCCGCCTCGAGTGCCTTGTCGAGTTCGGTGAGCATGTCCGCTGCCGTCGAATCAAGATCAGTAATCGGCTCAGCAGCAACGACAACCCGGACCACCTTCGTGTCACCCTGACGAAATGCTGCCTGCAATCGAGACCTGAATACACCTGAGTTGGCAAAAAACAGCGGGGCATCAAAACGGAAAAGCACCAGCCCAGGTATCTGAACGGCGTCAGGATATCTGGTAATGTCGTGATACCCCTTCACCCCCGGAGATCGGCCAAGCACGGCATCATACGGATGCCAGCTGCGCCACAGGAACGCCAGAATCGAGAGGCCGATGGCAATGCCAACGCCCCACAGCACCCCGAACGCTGCGACACCAGCAAAACTGGCCACCGCGAGGACGAAGTCCGGCCGGTGGACGTTCCAGAGTCGCTTCAATCCACGAATGTCGACCAACCCAAGTACGGCTGCGACGACGATCGCTGAGAGAACCGCCAATGGCAAGGCACTGAACAACCCACTGGCGAACACGAGCACGCAACCCAGCCCAACGGCGCTGACAAGTCCTGTAATCTGCGTCTTCGCCCCCGCCGCCTCCGCCACCGGTGTTCGCGATGAGCTACTCGAAATGGGGAATCCCTGAAAAAGGCCATTCGCCACGTTAGCGATTCCCAGCGCCCGCAGCTCCTGGTTCTGATCGACATCGGCTCCAGCCCGCGTCGCATAACTCCGGGACAACACGCTGGTGTCTGCGAAAGCGATCAAAGCGATTGCCACTGCCGAAAGTGCCAGACGCCCCATTTCCGCCGCATCGGGGCTCGGCACGAGGAGACTGGGCAACCCTTCAGGCAAACTCCCCACAGTTTCGACACCTGTATCGATCAACCGAGAAGCAAGCAACGCCACAACAACCGCAATCAGGGTCGCCGGCACCCTGGTTTGGAACCGCCGCAATCCAATGATCGCGACGAATGTGCCTACTCCGAACACCGCGGTTGTCAGATCGAATTCCCCGATCTCCCGCCCAAATCCCGTCAGCCGGCCGGCCAGATCATTAGCGTCCACCGAGAAACCAAGCAAACGCGGCAATTGACTCGCGATAACACTGACGGCAATACCAGCAAGGTAGCCGAGTCGGACCGGTCGCGAAATCAGGTCGGTAATGAATCCAAAACCTACGATCCCACCGCCGAGATGCATCACCCCAACCATGATCGCAAGTACAGCGGCGAGTGCCATTCGTTCGGACTGGTCTGACCCTGCAATAGGGATGATGGCGGCCGCGACGACCGGAGCAAGCGCCGAGTCGGGTCCCAGGATCAGGATTCGAGACGGGCCGAACACCGCATAAGCAATCAGCGGGATCATGGTGGCGTACAGGCCAGTCACAGGCGGCAGGCCAGCGAGTTCGGCGTAGGCCATTCCCTGTGGCACGAGCATGGCCACGAGAACGAGTCCGGCGACGAGGTCTGCGCGAAACAGTCCAGATGTGTATGACCGGACCAGGTCAAGACCTGGAATCCACCAGCTCAGTTGCGACGTCGACTCACCCGAGGCATGCGCAAGTGGTGCGAGCGGTCGTTTCCCAGTTCCTGGACTTCGACGTGGTCGTCTCGAATTCATCGCCCATGCGCCACGTTCGCTTCACCACTCAGGCTGGGGAAATCGGCCCCACTTCGTCATCGGACGTCCAGTCTTGACTCTCTCACTCATCCACGATCTATCAGCGAGCGCTGGATATCCCGCTTCGATTCGCGCTCTGCCTCGGACGCCCGTTTGTCGTAGAGCTTCTTTGCCCTTGCGACTCCAATGTCGACCTTCGCCTTGCCTCGCTTGATCACGACCCGCAGGGGAACCAGGGTCATGCCCTTTTGCTCGACCGAGCGGCGCAGCTCTTCGATCTGCGCACTGTGCGCCAGAAGCTTGCGCGGGCGAAGAGGATCATGATTCGCGTAAGCGCCATGCGAATAGGGAGCGATGTGCGCTCCGATGAGCCAGAGTTCCCCGTTGTCTATTCGGGCATAGGCTTCCGTGAGCGAGATCTTTCCAGTTCGGATCGACTTGATCTCGCTCCCCGTGAGAACAATTCCCGTTTCGAGCGACTCGAGAATCTGATAGTCGTGAAAGGCGCGCCGGTTCGACGCCACCACCTTCAAATCCCCACGTTCAACCGACTTCGCTTGCTTTGCCATGTCTCGACTATACAATCCTTGAGTATCCGGTCTCTCGACCGCAGCGCCACGACCATGAGGAGGCCCGGAAATGGTATGGGATCCGAACATGACCCATATGACCGAATCGCAGAATTCTACGACCTCGAGCACGATCACCTGGTCGATGATGTCGCAATGTACCTGCAATTCGTCGAATCGGTAGGCGATCCCGTCCTCGAAGTGGCATGCGGTACTGGTCGAGTGGCGGTTCCGATCGCGGAGGCAGGCTTTCGCGTCACCGGCATAGACCGGTCCGAAGCTATGCTTGATCGAGCCCGAGCGAGGGCGGCCAGTTCATCATCGAGTTCGAACGCCGATTTCAGGTTGGCTGATATGGTCGATGCCGGGTCAGTCTCGGGTGGCCCTTTCGGACT
>JBGTJM010000423.1:0-2865 GCA_041745115.1 Thermomicrobiales bacterium | reverse complement strand
CGAAACTGTGGCCCACCTGGATGCAAAGAGTCATTGGGAATTCGAACGTCGCGGTCGTAGTGATCTCGAAAACAATCGCCGTCGCAGACGAGAAGTTGCCAGAAAGTTCAGCAGGCAACGGAACTGGGTAGGCCGAGGTCTCGCCCGTCTGGTACATCAACGGGAACTCGACATTTACAGCGCCGTCGAGGAGGAGCTCACTCCAGGGATCGTTGCCGAATGGAGTGGTGTCGCACGCGTTGCCAAATCCATCTCCGTCACTGTCCATCTGGTCTGGATTTGCAACGGCAGGACAGTTGTCATTCTCGTCTGCAATGCCGTCCTGGTCGATATCTGAGCTATTCGGAGACAGGTCGATTCCATCGACAGTACCGTCGCCGTCTGTGTCGGGGTCGAGCGGATTGGTATACGATAGGAAAAGCTCATGCCAATCCGAAAGGCCATCGTTGTCCGAGTCAGGCAAAGTGGGGTCTGTACCGTAGACCAGCACTTCGTCGCCGTCGGTCAGACCGTCGCCGTCTGAGTCGTTGTTGTTCGGGTTGGTGCCGTGGGTATTTATTTCCTGATAGTCGTCTAGTCCGTCGTAGTCCGAGTCGGCAAGGAGCGGATTCGTTCCCCAGAGTGCTTCGTCGGTATCGAGAAGGCCGTCGTTGTCGTCGTCCTGATCGCAGGCATCACCATACCCATCACCGTCAGTGTCGATTTGATCGGGATTCGGAATGTCGAAGCAGTTGTCCACAGCATCTTCGATTCCGTCGCCATCCGTATCAGTGATGGGTGGATCGTCTGCAAGCGCTGGCGTGGATATCGGCGCCAGGATGCTGACAATCATCGTCAACGCGACGAACAGTGTGAACACACGTGAAAACGCGATCATGCTACCGCTCCCCAGTTTTGCGCCCGAAGGTCGCCAAATTCCCAAGCTCCCAGTGAACCGGTCGCTTCCATCTTCTTGCACACTGGGCAGAAGTCCTGTGCTCCATGGCACTCATCCGCAGTGCTTCGCGACACACAGGAACCACCGATGGAGCCGCCGGTATCCCAGCGAAGGAACCACAGCGACTGTGCAAGTTGATGGGAGAATGCTGTTCGAGCGAAATAAAGGGGCGGGTGAAAGTTGTGCAAGCTTGTCAAATGTTCGGGAAAAGTGGTGTGCAAGCGTTGTCCTCGAAGTCGAAGACTGGGATGCCGTTGTGGCTGCAGAACGTCGTCCTGCCCGTTGTGCGAACTAGCTGAGGACGTTCCATGAGAGTACAGAAACATCGATGCTGTTGGAATTGGGAAGGTTGGTGCTGCGGGGAGTCACCCTGTCGATAACGCTGGCTCCCCGATACACAGTAGGGCTGGCTCGTTTGGTATGGTGTTTGCTATCAGGTGGCGAGGATTTGAACGTTCGAGCCAGCGTTGAGTTGAGCGTTACGGGAGGCGGGCTGTGGCTGAAGGAGCGGAAACCGACATTGTTGATTCGCGAGTGGCTCAGGTACTCGCTTTGATTCATCGAGAACTCGGAGACGACGAATTGGTGCAGCTTCGCTCTCGAGTCGCTTCATCGGTCAAGCTCGGGCGGGATGTTCGGTCTGTAAAACTTCTGAACAGCGACGAGCCGGAGATCGTGTTCCAGCCCTGGCGATCGAGTGAGGGTGGGCGATGAGCATCCTTGCGTTCAAGAACATTGCAGAGCTTGGCTGGATGATCCGGTCCGGCGAGGTATCGCCCACCCAACTTGCTACGGAAGCATTGGAGCGGCTCGACAGCGTAGGCCGATCGCTCAATGCAGTGGCAACCCTGACCGCTGACCTTGCACTCGAACAAGCGCGGGTCGCAGAGGATGAGCTTTCTCATGGCGTTGACCGCGGACCGCTACATGGGATTCCCTATGGTGCAAAGGACCTGCTGGCGACGGCTGGAATAGCCACTTCATGGGGGATCGGCCCTCTCAGAAACCAGATGTTCGAGCGAGACGCTGCGGTGATCGAGCAACTCAGAGAGGCTGGAGCGGTCCTCGTCGCGAAGCTGGCGATGGTGGAGGGAGCTGGTGGATTCGGATACGAGCAACCGGACGCAGCGTTCACAGGCCCAGGCAGAAATGCATGGAACCGAGATGCATGGGCAGGAGGGTCTTCGAGTGGCTCAGGTTCGGCAGTTGGTTCTGGATGTCTTCCATTCGCTATTGGCACGGAAACGTGGGGATCGATCCTGACGCCTGCGTCGTTCAACGGCGTAAGTGGATTCCGGCCAACGTATGGGTCAGTGAGTCGTCGCGGTGCTATGGCCCTTTCCTGGACCATGGACAAGATTGGGCCGATTTGCCGAACGGCGGAGGATTGCCGCACTGTGTTTGCTGTGATTTCCGGGCACGATCCAGACGATCCCACGACCAGACAGGGCTGGTTCGAACCCGGCAAGCCAAAGCGCGAAGGTTATCGATTCGCAGTGCTCGAGCATTCCGCGGATGATGCACAGCCAGAAGTCAAGGCAAACTTCGAAGCCTCTCTTGGAGTCCTCGAGGCAATCGGCAGTCTGACTCCAGTTTCACTGCCCGAACTGCCCTGGGACTCGGCCGCCAGCTTGGTCGTTCTATCTGAAGCCACTTCCGCGTTTGAAGACTTCATCCTTTCAGACTCTGCTCAGGAATTGAGCGCTCCGGAGGATCGAGTCGGTCTCTTGCACGGCTTGGCGGTCCCCGCGGTCGACTATCTGCATGCGTTGCGCGTCCGGCGAATTGGGAGCCGGGCGCTTGATGAGGTGCTTTCCGGCTTCGATGCCGTTGTTGCTCCGACTCTTCCAATCGTGGCGACACCGATCGATGAATCGTTTGAACTGTGGTTTGCAGCATCAAGAGGTCCGTCTCTGGGAGGTGCAGGG
>JBGTJM010000422.1:0-4090 GCA_041745115.1 Thermomicrobiales bacterium | reverse complement strand
TTCGAAAGTTGGCTGTTTGCAAACCATAAGGGGGAGATTCATGAAGCCATTGGGACCCTTTGACAAGTACCTGATTCATGAGTTCGTGGAGGACTATCGCGATGGGATCATGTCACGGCGAGACATGATTCGTCGAGTCATTTACATCACCGGTGGAGTTGCATCAGCGGCGACCATTCTGACATCGATGGGCGTTACCCCGATGACTCGCGCAGCGATGGCTCAGGAAACAACCCCTACCCCGTCGGCAGAGCCCCAGTCTCCATTGTCCGTGGCACCTGACGATTCCCGTATTGTGGGGTCGGACATCGAGATTCCAGCCGAAGACGGGACGATGATCATGGCATATCAGGCTCTTCCCGCCAATGGCAATGGTTCGTCGGAGGACATGGGAACGCCAGCGGCGTCACCGACCGTAACGGAAGGCTGGCCGTTCGTCATGATCTGCCATGAGAATCGCGGGCTCACCGAGCATATCCGTGACGTGACGCGAAGATGGGCTGTCGAAGGATATGCTGCTGTAGCGCTCGATCTCCTGAGCCGCGAAGGCGGTACCGACGCGATCGAAGACCAGGCAGAGATTCCCGGACTGTTCAGTGAGATCGATCCCGGTCGCCACGTTGGCGATTTCCAGGACACTCTTGCATTTTATTCGACCGTCGAGGGAGTTGATGCCAGCCGATCCGCAATGACCGGCTTCTGCTTTGGTGGCGGCATCACCTGGCGAGTCGCCACGGCGTCGCCGGAACTGAACGCGGCGGCACCGTTCTACGGACCTCCCCCGGATCTCGAAGAAGTTCCCAATATTGGAGCAGCTGTTCTCGGTGTCTACTCAGACGATCCTGACGACTTCGCTAATAATGGCCTCGAGGAATTGCAGCAGGCCCTGATCGATGCAGGGATCACCCACCAGATCAACATCTATCCGGATACCCAGCACGCGTTCCACAACGACACCGGCCAACGCTACAACGAGGAGGCGTCGATCATGGCGTGGACCGACACCGTTGCCTGGTTTGCGCACTACGTCTGAGAATCGAAGCAATCAACCAAACGAAAAGCCGATGCTCCGCTGAAAGGCCGGAGAATCGGCTTCGTTGTGCAGAGACCTAAGCACTCAACTTCTTAGGCGCTGTGCGTTCGACATGGTCACACTATCGTGTATTGCGGACCAGGCGGTGATAGATTCCGAAGAGAAGAAACGTGGGCGGCCACTGTCCAACGAATGTAGACATCTGATGTTTTCCGGTCAAACGCAACACTGCTGAAATCCCTATCGAAACGACTGCCAACCAATACCATGTTTCTTCGGGTACCGTGTCGGTCACTCGAAAAAACGCTTCTCCCTGCTGATCAATGTTTCCGTCGTGGTCCGCCATCGAATTTCCCTTTCACGATTCGCGTGGTTGTCAGCGAAACTGAATCAAGTGCAACTGACGTTGAGCAGGCAACAAATGCCCATTCCAGCATTTCACTGCAACATTTGTGCCGACGAATGGCAGAAGTCTGGGCCAACTCGCATCGCGTCTCAGTTGGACTTTCCAGACGTCAATGCACTGGGGCTTTAAGTTCTCGAGCCTGAATTGTGCTGAGGTTGCATTGGCGTAAACTTGCGGCAGCCGCCGGGGTGGCGAAATGGCAGACGCGCCAGATTTAGGATCTGGTGACCGCAAGGTCGTGGGGGTTCGAGTCCCTTTCCCGGCACCGATTCGTAAATTACCCGCATGAACACTGATGCTGTTCTCCCGCCCAATGGCATATGGTCACGAAATGGTCACGAGACAGCCTCACGAGCCCCTGAAATGGCTCGATCGATGGCGTCTGCCGCTTCTTGCTGCATGTCCGTCGTGACGTGCGAATAGAGATTCATCGTCATCGAAATGTCGGTATGCCCGAGAAGCTCCTGCACTATCTTCGGATGTACTCCCTGGGCCAACATAATCGTTGCGCACGTGTGTCGTAGATCGTGGAAGCGAATCACAGGTAGGCCCGCCCGTCTGATAATCTCCGCGAACTTGCGGTTCAGTGCGTTCGGATGAAGCGGCCGGCCCAAACCATCCGCGAAGACCAGCCCCGCATCTTCATAGATCGATCGGTGCGTCACGATGTGTTCGAGCTGGCGGCGGCGGTGTTCCCTCACCACTTCCAGGAGTGCGGCTGAGAGCGACACCCGACGTTTACTCGCCGCTGTCTTCGGTTCTCCGAATTCCAGCTTACTACTTGCCCCACGGCTGAGCGTTCGGCGAATCGACACGTTGCCACCGTTCAGGTCGATATCATCCCAGCGCAATGCCAGGAGCTCGCCCCGCCTGAGCCCACACTGAATGGCGAGCCATAACAGCGCTTCGATTTCCGATCCCTTCGCTGCGTCGAACACTTTAGATGCCTGTTCAGCGTTCCACGTGGCCATCTCAACCGATGATCGCTTAGGAGCCGTAGCGGCATCTGCAACGTTGCGGCTAACCATGCCCCACTTCACTGCATCCTCGAGCGCACGGTGAATGATCCCGTGGATGTGACGAACGGTTGTCGGTGATAGCCCAGCAGCAAGGCGGTCGTTATAGAGACGCTGCAGATCGGCAGGTGAGAGCTTGGCTAGCCGGACGCTCCCCAACAGTGGGAGTACATGCAACCGCACAGAATCCCGGTATCGTCGCAACGTGGATGGTCTGAGAGATGGTGCCACAGTCACGAACCAACCAGCCCATACCACCAGTTGCCCATCGATCGGATCATCCCCATAAAAGAAGGTCCGCACGGTTTTTCTACCAGCGTCCGTGTATCCCTGCTCAACAGACGTAAGGAGAGCCGACAAACTACGCTCGACTTCCTTGCGGGTCGACGCGGTGATGCGCTTCTGACGGCGATTCCCGGTCACCGGATCGGGCGGTAAGTCGACAATCGCCGACCATGAATTGCCTCGTCGCCGGATGCTACCTCTAGCCATTGGTTCTCAATTCACTGTCATCGATCGGGTTGATTGTCAAAAGATATCCGGCTTGGTTCAGGAGGCTGAGCTGAGCTGTCTGGAGCCGCCGAAAGTAGTGAGCGGTCAATTTTCCGCCGTCTGTACGACGAAGATCCTCGAACCCGGCCACAGCAGCGACGAATTGCCGCATCGTTGTGTAATACACCCAGGTAACCTGCAACTCTCTTGAGCTGAGGGCGTTGGGAAGGTGAATTAACTGCGACTGCCACATTTCGAAACTGAAAGCTGGTGGGGCATATCGAACCAATTGCATTGCATTGTTGCGGAGTTCTTCAAGGGCCCTTTCTGTGTCCCTAATAGAGGTTTCAGGTAGCAACCACGCGAGTAGTACCTGCTTATTGGCCTCCATCTCCTGTCGAAGTTGATTGCGGATTGCTTTGTACCACTCACTTGCGTCGGTTTCTCGAGACGAACGCTCCGCTCTGCGAGTGAGCACATAAGTAAGTAGCACTGCCAGGATAGCGGCAATAGTAGGAACGACCACAGCCAGCAAAGTCGCTGTATGCCTGCTGACCGAATACCAATCATGCGCTGATGAATGTGACAGCGGTTCTATAATTAGATTGCCTCCTGCCAGTTCGAGCTGGCCGGGGTGTCCGGCAGCCGCATGGCTAGTTCATGCGGCTGCTTTTTTTGTGAATCTCTCAGCCAGGAATCGATCATAGTCTTCTGACCAGATGCGATATCCGGCTTTGTTACCCATCTTCACCGCGGGCAGTTCACCCGACTTTATCCACCTGCGGACGGTGGCAACGTGAACGTCGAGGTCGTTTTTCACGAACTCGACGGTTAGCCATTTCCCACTCGTGATCTCAGACTCAGCCATGACCGTCCTTTCAATAAACCGCTGAAGGCATGTTAGCAGATATGCGTGTATGTTGCATATGATGTTATCTGATGTTAGTATAAGTTCAGCCGGAACTGAGGACACCCCGGCCATCGAACCGCAGGCGAGAGCGCTCGAACGCCTCGCCCCAGCAACAGGAGGAGCGCCATGAGCGCAGTTACCAATCCCTTACCTTCGAAGCTCGAGCGATTCGAGCGAAAGCCTCCACCGCCGCGCCAATGCGGCGATTGCTATGGCGCCGGTGAAATGCCGGT
>JBGTJM010000421.1:0-4399 GCA_041745115.1 Thermomicrobiales bacterium | reverse complement strand
CCGGTCATCCCGGGAATGTCAGGACAGCGGGTGTTCAATGGGGACCAAAGTGCTGGAACGCAAGCGAGTCTGCCTGCCGACATGATTTTCCGGCTCTGTCAGCGACACATGGGATCTGATGCGCCAAGCCGGGGTGAAGTTCGAACTGTTGCCGGAGACCTGCCGGCTGATACGATCGAGTCGATCACTAACCAGGTTGAGCAGAACTATCGCAGTCGGATCGAGGGCAAATCGGCAGCGCGCAAGGTGACGATCTGGTCGATGGGCAAACAGGCGCTGATTGCTGCCCAGCAGGCGACACGGCGGTATTGATGCCTGATCTGCGTATTGCCCATGTCTCAGATACTCATCTGGGGTACCGGGCACTTTCACGTACTGATGAGCGAACCGGCCGAAATCAGCGATCGATCGATATCGAGGTGGCATTTGAGCGGGCGATTGATGATCTGCTGACCCGAGATGTCGATCTCGTTATCCACTCGGGTGATCTGTTCCACCACTCTCGGCCCGCGTATCACGCAATTGGAACAGCAATTCGGCAGTTCCGGCGCCTCGAACAGGCTGGAATTCCTGCCGTAGTGATTGGTGGCAATCACGATACCCCGCGACTCCGTACCAGCGGATCGGTGTTCTCCATTCTGGACATGGCTCTGCCCGATATCTGGTTTGTTGGTGGATACGATGTCGAGCGCCTGCAGCTGGACGGGCTAAATCTCGAGTTGGTGCTGGTGCCGCATGGAGCTCTGACGAATCCGGAAGGCGTGATCGCGGTACCGCCGACCGGAGCGCGAGGAATCCTCGTGAGCCACGGGTTCATTCCAAACCTCGATATCCCTCGGCATATGCACGAACCAGGCGAAGAGGAGGTCGGCGGAGCTCTCCTGAGCGAGGTTTATCGCTACATTGCGCTCGGTCACTATCACCGGCATGTGTCGGTCCTGGATGGGCGAGGAGCATATGCTGGCTCGACAGAGCGGATCGGTTGGGGTGATGCGCTCAGCGAGCCGGGTTACCTGATCGTAGAAGTCGGCAATGGCGATGGTCGAGCCATGATCGAGCACATTCGCGTTCCAGGCCGGGCGATGCACAGCCATGACGTGCCGGAACGGATCACGATGGATAACGACGGAGTGCGGATCGCGGGGCATGTCGTCGAGTGGCTGCGGAGCCTCGATGATCCGACGGCGATGGCACGCGTAATTCTGACCGGGGTTTTGCGTGGCACGAAACGGCATGCCGAGACATTGATCAGGGAGGAGGCCAGAGACCTGGTCTGGTCGGTGCAAGTGTTGAGCCGGACCGATTTGCTGGCCGGCTTGGCTGAACGGTCCTCTGATCTGCCGTCAATCAATATCGTCGAACAGTTCTCGTCGTTTGTTCAGAACGAAACTGATTCGGGTCGATACGATCTGCCATTCACGATGGCGTTCATTGCTGAGGGTTCGCGGGCGCTGCAAGAAGCGCAGATGGCGCTGGATGCTCAGCGATCTGCCGAGGAGGAGTGATGAACCTCGTCGAGCTGGAGATTTCCAACTACCGGCAGTTTCATGGCACCCATAACTTCATGCCAGGGGAGCAGGGGATGGTGGCGATCATCGGCCCAAACGGCGCGGGAAAGACCACGCTGTTCGAGGCAATCGAGTGGTGTCTCTACAATCCATCTTCAATCAGGAATAGTGATCTGCAGCATCGATTTCAGGGAGGGCGGCCCCGTGTCCGCCTGGTGCTGGAGCAGCCGTTGACGGGCGATCGGTACGAAGTCGAGCGCGAAGTTAAGAGTGGGACCACCGCGGCGTCGGTCTACAAGCTGAGTGAACCTGATCGTCCAGTGGTCCAGGGAACCAGGCAGGTTACCGAGTATGTTTCAAAACAGCTGATTGGGCTTCCACATAGGGCGTTTGTCGCGACGTTCTTTACTCGTCAGAAAGAGCTGAACTTCTTCGGCAGCCTTTCGGCCGCAGATCGCCGGCGAGAAGTGGGCCGTCTGTTGGGACTCGAAACGATACGAATTGCGCAGGAAACGATCGGCAAACGCAGGATCGAACGACAGAATGAGGCGAAGGCCAAGCGGGCACACTACGATCAGGAGTCGGCCAATACGGACTTCGAAGCCGCAAAGCTGCGAATCGCCGAGCTGGTGTCCGGCCACAGGAATGAGGTCGAAGCGGCCATCGCCTCGGCGGAATCCGCCCGCCTCGTGTATGAGCAACTTCGAGAGCGCCTCAGCACAGAGCAGGACCGGGAGCGAGCAAATTCCGAGCTCCTGCTTCGTCTGGAGCGAAAGAACGGAGAAGTCAGTTCACTCGGGCAGCGGATGTCCGCAGCTCGGACAGATATCGACGAGATCGAGGCCGCCTCGAGAAACATCGAAAACCTTGATCCTATTGCATCGCAAGAGGCGGCGCTGGCAACTCGGGTTTCCGATCATGAGCGCGAGCTGGAGCGATTCCAGCGCCGCAACTCGCTTCTCGATCAGATTGAGCAAAAAGCAGCACTGGAGAGCCGTCTTCTGCAGGAAATCGTTGAAGTGGATCGAAACGTACGTCCGGTGGATCGGCCCAGCGGTTTGTCGGTCGGAGAATCACGCCCACTTGAGATACAGATCGACGAGGTGATGAACTTCGTTGCGGCTCTCGACGTGGCAGGTTCGAGTGACAGGGCTCAACTGCTCGAGGAGTGTCGGTCACATGCCATTGCCGTCACGGAGACCGCCGAGCGCGTGCAGACGTTTACCGACTTTGCGGATCGGCTTCAGAGAGAGTTCGATGAGTTGAAGGGTGGGATAGATCCGGCCACGGCGCTCACCGATGCCAGAAAACGCCGGGAGCAATCCCAAGAAAAACTGACGCAGGCGAGAACATCTCGATCATCGATTGTGATGCAACGTGACCGACTTGCCTCGATGCGAGATCGGTTGCAGAAGGGTTTGGTGGGTGAAGCATGTCCGACATGTGGCAAGCCGATCAGTGTCGAAGATATAGCGGCGCTGGACGGTCAGGTCGATCAATTGAACGCACAGATCCGCACCATCGAACAGGACGAGCGCGCTGCGAAGATGGAGAGCGAGTCCGCTGCCGAGTTGGAGAAGCAGGCGGCAGAGAGGCAATCGAAGATTGCCGAGCTTGGCGGAAGGTTGGAGAACGGACGTGCCAGGATTGAGGAAGAGCATAATCTTCTGCTCGTCAATCAGGAGCGACTCTCGGCGTCGTTGACTGTGCTCGGTCTCACACATCCTCCATCAGACGACGACATTCGGGCTGCTCAAGGCCACGTGCGAGAACTTCAGCGTGCAGCGTCGCAAATGCCACTCATTCAGCGGCTCGCTCAGGATGCTCGATTGCTGAGAGAACAGCAGGCGTCTGTGCAACAGGAGCTGAAGGCGGTGGGAGATGTTGACTATGATCCGAATACCCACCGATCTGACCAGGAACAGCTTGATCGTGCGCGGCAGGCTCGCTCTCAGATCGAAATTCTGCAACGACAGGTCGATCAACGTCCGGTAGTTGAGGCGGAGATCGAGATATGCATGAGGCAGATCGCCATTGCTGATGGTGAGTTGAAGCAGATCAGGAGTGACGTGGACGTCCTTGGATTCGATCCGGCGAAGCTCGAGGCAGTGCTGGCTGAAGAGGCGCAAGCGCGCTCCTCTCGTGAATTGGCGCTGGCGACGCAGCATCGGGCGCAATCGGCACATCAGTCAGCGGAAGGCGAGCTTCGAATGGTTGAGCGGCAGGAGGCTCAGCTTCAGCGGGTTCGGGATGAGGCCAGCGAAGCGCAGCGGCTTGCCGATCAGTACGATCGGATGTACCGGGAGTTCACGCGGTTCGAGCAGGATGTGGTTAGGCGGGTTACACCGGCGCTCAACGATCTGACGAGCCAGATGGTGGACGCCATCACCGATGGTAAATACGAACGAATCGAGTTTACCGAGGACTTTGGGATCAGCGTTTTCGATGGCGAGGATCAGCAGTTCCCTTTGAGCCAGTTTTCCGGTGGCGAAAGGGATGTCATTTCGCTGTGCGCTCGACTGGCTCTTTCACAGCTCATCGGTGGTCAGGCGGCGACCCCTCTGCAATTCGTGGTGATGGACGAGGTATTTGGCTCGCTCGATCAGGTGCGACGCCAGAACCTGATGGATACCCTGCACCGGCTCATCGACGATGCGGGCATTTTTCGGCAGCTGTTTGTGATCAGCCATGTGGACGATGTGCGACTGAGCCCCGCTTTCAACGAGATCTGGCGTGTGACCGAGTCGATGGACGGGGTGAGCAGTCTGGAGCAGGTGACCAGCACATCTCATCCCGAGGACTTCTGACTTCCTTCGCTGGAGATCTTCAAGGCGTTGTGTGCAAAGGAAGTGGGAACAAGGAATGCAGGATCCGACCGGCAAGTGGCTAGA
>JBGTJM010000420.1:0-4571 GCA_041745115.1 Thermomicrobiales bacterium | reverse complement strand
CAATTGTGGTACATCGTTCTATGGACGAGTCGGCGATGAGGAAATTATCAACTCGTCGTATCGCTCACTGAGCGAAACCACCAAGTCGGAGCTGCTTGGACTGCAGAAGGGCCGGATGCTGGTGCGGCACGCCCACTTCCGAGCTCCATTATTTGGCGTTTTCCCAAGACCGCCGGTAATCCCCGGAATGTCAGGACAGCGGGTGTTCAATGGGGACCAAAGTGCTGGAAGGCAATCGAGTCTACCCGCCGACATGATTTTCCGGCTTTGTCAGCGACACATGGGTCCAGATTCGCCAAGCCAGGGTGAAGTTCGAACTGTTGCCGGAGACCTGCCGACTGATACGATCGAGTCGATCACGCAGCAGGTTGAGCAGAACTATCGCAACCGGATCGAGGGCAAATCGGCGGCACGCAAAGTCACGATCTGGTCGATGGCCAAACATGCGCTTGCTGACGCTCACCAGTCGACTCGGCGGTATTGATGCCAGATCTACGTATTGCTCATGTCTCAGATACTCACCTGGGGTACCGGGCACTTTCTCGTGCTGATGAGCGAACTGGGCGAAATCAGCGATCGATCGATATCGAGGTGGCATTTGAGCGGGCGATCGATGATCTGCTGACGAGGGATGTCGATCTCGTTATCCACTCGGGTGATCTGTTCCACCACTCTCGGCCCGCGTATCACGCAATTGGAACAGCAATTCGGCAGTTCCGGCGACTCGAACAGGCTGGAATTCCTGCCGTAGTGATTGGTGGCAATCACGATACCCCTCGACTCCGTACCAGCGGATCGGTGTTCTCCATTCTGGACATGGCTTTGCCCGATATCTGGTTTGTTGGTGGATACGATGTCGAGCGCCTGAAGCTGGACGGGCTAAATCTCGAGTTGGTGCTGGTGCCGCATGGAGCTCTGACGAATCCGGGAGGCGTGATCGCGGTACCGCCGACCGGAGCGCGAGGAACCCTCGTGAGCCACGGATTCATTCCAAATCTCGATATCCCGCGGCATATGCACGAACCAGGTGAAGAGGAGGTCGGCGGTGCTCTCCTGAGCGAGGTCTATCGCTACATTGCGCTCGGTCACTATCACCGGCATGTGTCGGTCCTGGATGGTCGGGGAGCGTATGCGGGATCGACAGAGCGGATCGGCTGGGGTGACGCGCGGAACGAGCCGGGCTATCTGATTGCAGACGTGCGAAATGACGACGATCGAGCCCTTATCGAGCACATTCGGATTCCAACCCGGGCGATGCACAGCCATGACGTGCCGGAACGGATCACGATGGATAACGACGGAGTGCGGATCGCGGAGCATGTCGTCGAGTGGCTGCGGAGCCTCGATGATCCGACGGCGATGGTACGCGTGATTCTGACCGGGGTTTCGCGTGGCACGAAACGGCACGCCGAGACATTGATCAGAGACGAGGGCAGAGACCTGGCCTGGTCGGTGCAGGTGGTGAGCCGGAGCGATCTGATGGCCGGCTTGACTGAACGGTCCTCGGATCTGCCTTCGATCAATATCGTCGAACAGTTCTCGTCGTTTGTTCAGAACGAAACTGATTCGGGTCGCTACGATCTGGCATTCACCATGGCGTTCGTTGCTGAGGGTTCGCGGGCGTTGCAAGAAGCTCAGATGGCGCTGGATGCTCAGCGATCTGCCGAGGAGGAGTGATGAACCTCGTCGAGCTGGAGATTTCCAACTACCGGCAGTTTCATGGCACCCACAACTTCACGCCGGGCGAGCAGGGGATGGTGGCGATCATCGGCGCCAATGGGGCGGGAAAGACCACGCTGTTCGAGGCAATCGAGTGGTGTCTCTACAATCCATCGTCGATCAGGAATAGTGATCTGCAGCATCGATTTCAGGGAGGGCGTCCGCATGTCCGCCTGGTGCTGGAGCAGCCGTTGACGGGCGAGCGGTACGAAGTCGAGCGCGAAGTCAAGAGTGGGACCACAGCGGCGTCGGTCTACAAAGTGAGTGAACCTGATCGTCCAGTGGTCCAGGGAACCAGGCAGGTTACCGAGTATGTTTCAAAGCAGCTGATCGGACTTCCACACAGGGCGTTCGTCGCGACGTTCTTCACTCGTCAGAAAGAACTGAACTTCTTCGGCAGCCTTTCGGCCGCAGATCGCCGACGAGAAGTGGGCCGTCTGTTGGGGCTCGAAACGATACGAATTGCGCAGGAAACGATCGGCAAACGCCGGATCGAACGACAGAGTGAGGCGAAGGCCAAGCAGGCCCACTACGATCAGGAGTCGGCAAATACGGACTTCGAGGCCGCAAAGCTGCGAATCTCCGAGCTGGTGTCCGACCACAAGAGTGAGGTCGAAGCAGCCATCTCGGCGGCGGAATCGGCCCGCCTTGCGTATGAGCACCTTCGGGAGCGCCTTAGCACAGAGCAGAACCGGGAGCGAGCAAACACCGAGCTCCTGCTTCGCCTGGAGCGAAAGAACGGAGAAGTCAGTTCGCTCGAGCAGCGGATGTCCGCAGCTCGGGCAGATATCGACGAGATCGAGGCCGCCTCCAGAAACATCGACAACCTTGCTCCTTTGGCATCGCAAGAGGCTGCGCTGGCAACCCGGGTCCATGAGCATGAGCGTGAGCTGGAGCGATACCAGCGCCGCAGATCGCTTCTTGATCAGATGGGGCAGAAGGAAGCACAGGAGAGCCGTCTTCTGACGGATATCGCTGAAGTGGATCGAAACGTACGTCTGGTGAGTCGAGCCAGCGTTCCGTCGGTCGGAGAATCACGCCCGCTTGAGGTTCAGATCGACGAGGTGATGAAATTCGTTGCGACTCTCGATGTGGTGGGTTCGAGTGACAGGGCTCAACTGCTCGAGGAGTGCCGATCACATGCCATTGCGGTCGCGGAAACCGCCGAGCGCGTGCAGACGTTCACCGAGCTAGCGGATCGCCTTCAGAGAGAGTTTGACGAGTTGAAGGGTGGGATAGATCCGGCCACGGCGCTCACCGATGCCAGAAAACGCCGGGAGCAGTCCCAGGAGAAACTGACCCAGGCGAGAACATCTCGAACATCGCTTGCGGCGCAACGTGACCGACTCGCCTCGATGCGAGATCGGTTGCATAAGGGCTTGGTGGGTGAGGCTTGTCCAACATGTGGCAAGCCGGTGAGTGTCGAAGATATTGCGGCGCTTGGCGGTCAGGTCGATCAATTGAACGCACAGATCCGCACCGTCGAACAGGACGAGCGCGCCGCGAAGCTGGAGAGCGATTCCGCTGCCGAGTTGGAGAAGCAGGCGGCAGAGAGGCAATCGAAGATTGCCGGGCTTGGCGGAAGGTTGGAGAACGGGCGTGCCAGGATCGAGGAAGAACATGATCGACTGCACGTCAGTCAGGAGCGACTCTCGGCGTCGTTGACGGAGCTCGGCCTCCCGCATCCCCCGACTGACAATGACATTCGAGCCGCTCAAGGGCACGCGCGAGAGCTTCAGCGTGCAGCGTCACACATGCCACTCATTCAGCGGCTCGCTCGGGATGCTCGATTGCTGAGAGAACAGCAGGCGTCTCTGCAAGTGGACCTGACGGCGGTGGGAGATGTTGACTATGACCCGAAAACTCACCGATCTGACCAGGAACAGCTTGAGCGTGCGCGGCAGGCTCGCTCTCAGATCGAAATTCTGCAACGACAGGTCGATCAACGGACGGCAGTTGAGGCGGAGATCGAGACGTGCGTGAGGCAGACAGCCATTGCCGAAGGTAAGTTGAAACAGATCAGGAGTGAAGTGGACGACCTTGGATTCGATCCGGCGACGCTCGAGGCAGCGCTGGCTGATGAGGCGCAAGCGCGCTCCTCTCGTGAACTGGCGCTGGCGAAGCAGCATCAGGCGCAATCGGCACTACAGTCAGCGGAAGGCGAGCTTCGCATGGTTGAGCGGCAGGAGAGCCAGCTTCAGCGGGTTCGAGATGAGGCCAGCGAGGCTCAGCGGCTTGCCGATCAGTACGATCGGATGTACCGGGAGTTCACGCGGTTTGAGCAGGATGTGGTCAGACGGGTTACACCAGCGCTCAACGATTTGACGAGCCAGATGGTGGACGCCATCACCGATGGCAAATACGAACGAATCGAGTTTACCGAGGACTTCGGGATCAACGTGTTCGATGGCGAGGATCAGCAGTTCCCATTGAGCCAGTTTTCTGGTGGCGAAAGGGATGTTATCTCGCTGTGCGCTCGACTGGCCCTCTCGCAGCTCATTGGTGGTCAGGCGTCGACCCCTTTGCAATTCGTGGTGATGGACGAGGTATTTGGCTCGCTCGATCAGGTGCGACGCCAGAACCTCATGGAGACGCTGCACCGGCTCATCGACGATGCGGGCATTTTTCGGCAGTTGTTTGTGATCAGCCACGTGGATGATGTGCGACTGAGCCCAGCTTTTGACGAGATCTGGCGTGTGACCGAGTCGATAGACGGGGTGAGCAGTCTGGAGCAGGTGACCAGCACATCTCATCCCGAGGACTTCTGACTTCCTTCGCTGGAGATCTTCAAGGCGTTGTGTGCAAAGGAAGTGGGAACAAGGAATGCAGGATCCGACCGGCAAGTGGCTAGA
>JBGTJM010000419.1:0-3262 GCA_041745115.1 Thermomicrobiales bacterium | reverse complement strand
ACTCCTAATGAGCATATCTGGGTCTACGACGAGGCTCAACGCGCGTGGGATGTAGAGCGGGTCCGTGAATCGAGGATTGATGGATTCTCTGAGCCTGAGGACTTCGTGCGGCTTGCGGACAGGATGCCTGGTTGGGCTCTCGTGGTCGGACTGATCGGTGAGGGACAGGAGATCAATAGGGGCGAAGAATCAGGCCTTGTCCAGTGGAACGATGCGCTCACTGTCTCCGATTTACCCTGGACCGTTCACACACCAGAGCGACTTGCGAGCCTCTTCACCAAGGCGCACACCGTCATCGAGAATAACGGGCTTGACCTCACGGAGTCACTGCGTTCTCATCTAGCCCAGGAGGTTCCACGATGGATAGTTGCAGTCTTGGAAGGACGTTTCGATGTCGCTCAGGAACTTATGACTACCATCGTCGAGCAGGGCTTTGACGCCTACGTCACACGGGACCTGGCTGCTGCACAACTGTACTTGCAACGGCGGTATGCCGGTCAGGAGAGCAAGCGATACGGCCTGCTGGCATCATCAAAAGCGAACAACCTCGACAAATATGGCGTTCGAAACGGGTTCATCTACTCAAGCCGAGTCCGAATCGGTCAGTGGTACAACGATCCCCCAACGTCACCTGACTCTTGCTGCCAGTTTCGAGAGGTAGCAACGGAATTCTCGAGTCAAGGATTGGAACTCGATTTTCCGCTCGTGTGTTGGGGAGATGACCTTCGCTGGGAGGATGGTTGGATCTCCAAGCAGGTTCGCAATCGACGAGATCCTCATCAGCTAAAGATCAACAGCTACCGAGTACTCTTGTCTCGTGGCCGCGACGGCCTCATGGTCTGGATTCCGCCAGAGGACAAACCCCTTGATCTCACCTATGAAGCTCTAGTGAAAGCCGGTCTTCGAGTACTGGAATGATCGGATATCGGAACGCTAACCAAGGGCAATTCTAAGTTCAGGCGAACACGGCGGTTAAAACGCGACGCCTTCTGCCCGGTGCGCTCTTCAACTACTTCAGGACTAATCAGCGTTCAACCCCGCGCGGGCAGCCAGGCGACGAGTTTTTCGAACTGCTGGGACCAGCCTTCGGTGGCGTTGCCGACCCAGGAGGCGTCGGGGAGTCTGGATTGGGTGGCGATGATGCGGGTTTTGGGGCCTTCCGGGATGAACTGGATGTCGATGAGCATCTCGCCGACGTCCGGGAGGTTCGATCCTTCGCCCCACTCGATGATGGCGGTGGAGGTCAGGCGGGTGTTCGGCTCGACGACGCTGTAGACGCCGCTGCACCAGTGTCCCTCGCCCGTGTCGACGACGTACATCTCGTAGCGGAACGCGCCGCCGACCCGGAGGTCGATGGTCCAGTGGCGGGTGGCGAAGCCATGCGGTCCCCACCACTGTTCGAGGCTGGCGGGATTGGTGAAGGCGTGAAAAACGACGTCCGGCGGGGCGTCGATAAGCCGCTCGATGACGAGGGTGGTGTCGGGAGTGGTGTTCGTGGCCTGGGTCATGATGTGGTGTCCTTTCCTTTGGTCTGCTGAATGAGGTCGTCGAGTCGATCGAAGCTCTCCTCCCAGTGCCGGCGGTAGTGCTCGAGCCAGTCGAATGCGACCTTGAGGTTTTCGGTTTCGAGTTTGCGGGGGCGGAACTGGGCCTCCTTTCCCTGGGTGACGAGTCCGGCATGTTCGAGGACTTTGAGATGACGGGAGATGGCGGGTTGGCTGATGTCGACGGGGGCGGCGAGCTCGCCGACGGTGGCGTCGCCTTCCGCTAAGCGGACCAGGATTGCGCGGCGGGTGGGATCGGCGAGTGCGGCGAAGATGGCGTCGAGTTCGGTGTCGGTCATTGTGTATAACCCATACGGTATATAACTAATTAGCTATATAGTAGCGATGAAATGGTGCGCTGTCAAGGCGATGCGACGCATCGATCGAAGGCGGTGGGCCGCAATTCGCCGGGAAGCCGCCAAATTGCAGCTGGGCCACGACTAAACGGCGCTTAGTGGGTTCGCCAGAGCTTGATGTCTCGAGTTTTCCGGACCTGAGTGTCGAAGGAGATGAGCGGAGCATCATTCGCGAGTGCTTGCTCGACGAGCAGGCAGTCTACAAAACTTAGCTTCTCCGAGTCTTCCCAGCGTTCCAGAGCCTGGATTATGAAATCTTTGTCCGGCAAGATACAGCCAGGGATCTGCAATAGTGGTACGAGCCGGGAGACGACATCACCGCGGCTCAGTGCGTAATGCCGCGCTGACGCGAGAATGAAGACAACTTCCGCGATGACGGCGGAGTTCGTGGTTATCTCCAGCTGGCCCTGTTCGCAGTTGGCAAAGAGTGACGCCGCTTCTGCGGCATTCTCCACATCCTGGGGAGTCCCAGCGCGAACGAGATAGCGCAAGAAGACATTTGCGTCAACGACAATCGGCGGTGTCACTTCGATGACTGCAGCTTTTCATCGGCTTGGACCTGCAACGCTTCCTCGATTTCGTTGTCGAAGTCCTCGGACGTGCCGGGAATCGGTTCCACAGAACCGAAGAGGTGCGCGATAGAGGAAGCTACTGGAAGTATGCGCACACCACTCTCTTCGATGACGTAGGTCACCATCGAGCCCTTGACGATGCCAAGTTTCTGCCTTACTTCGTCCGGGAGTGGAAGCTCGTGAACGTCTTCGACGACGGTTTGAACGGTTTGGGACATAGTCGATCCAAGCTGAGATGCGAGTCGCCATTGTGGCAAAGTGTAGCGTGCCCTTTAAACCGAGCGGAATTCCCAAAGGCAGACGGCTGGCAGCTCAAAAGAGCGCTTCCTGGTCCCGGCCCTGCCCGGGGATCAATGCGGCGCTACAATGGCGCGTAGACGTCTCACTTTCAAGGTTCGGGAGCATGCATGATGGCAGCGTTGAGTCCGGCTCAGGTTCTTCAGTTTCACGAAGAGGGATATTTGCTCGTCGAGGATATTTTCGATCCGGAGGTGGATATCGGGCCGTTGCTGGCGGAGTACGAGGTGGTGCTGGATGGGCTGGCGAACGACCTGTTCGAGCAGGGTTTGATCGCGTCCACCTATGCGGAGCTGCCGTTTTCGGACCGGTTGATCCAGATCTATGAGGAGAGCGGCACGGTTCATCCGCAGTATTTCGATTTTTCGCTGCCGCAGCACAATATCAAGGCGGATACGCCGATGTGGACGGGTCCGGCTGTGTTCAATATGCTGCGGCACCCAAAGCTGCTCGATGCGGTGGAGTCGATCATCGGGCCGGAGATCTATTCCAA